>CAMEBJ010000020.1 GCA_945912085.1 uncultured Bacteroidales bacterium
GCGACCTGCTGCCCGATTCCAACAGCATCTTCAATTCAGCCGTCGTGCCTTTCGGGGACGGATATGCCGGTGTCTTCCGTTGTGACGACACGAATATCCGTATGACCCTGCACGCAGGTTTCTCAAAAGACGGCATCAACTGGGAACTCAACCCCCAGACCATCCGTTTCGAAGGCGGCGGTCCTGAAATCGGGGTGTGGGAGTATGGCTACGACCCGCGCGTCTGTAAAATCGGTGACAAGTATTATGTTACCTGGTGCAACGGTTACCACGGCCCTACAATCGGGATTGCGTGGACAACCGATTTCAAGACTTTCCACCAGATGGAGAATTCCTTTCTGCCGTACAACCGCAACGGAGTGCTATTCCCACGAAAAATCGGAGGAAAATACGCTATGCTCTCCCGTCCGAGCGACACAGGGCACACTCCTTTCGGGGACATCTTCTACTCGGAATCCCCTGACCTTGAATACTGGGGGCATCACCGTTTCGTGATGGGTCCGACAGCCTTCGAAAAAAGCGCCTGGCAATGCTGCAAGACTGGAGCCGGGCCTATACCGATTGAGACCTCAGAAGGATGGCTGATGCTCTACCACGGAGTGCACCACACCTGTCAGGGTTACAACTATTCCTTCGGCGCAGCTCTTCTCGACAGGGAAGAGCCTTGGAAAGTAATTGCCCGCACAGGTCCATATCTCCTTCATCCTGAGACTATTTACGAATGCACCGGCGATGTTCCGAACGTCTGCTTCCCTTGTTCGACAATCCACGACCCGCAGACTGGAAGACTGGCCATCTACTACGGATGCGCCGACACCTGCGTCGGCCTGGCATTCGGATATATCGATGAAATAATTGAATTTACAAAAAAGAACAATATTCTCTAATTAACGGAATATGAACTATCTCAAACGTCCACTAGTTGCAGCCTTGGCCTTTTTCGCCGGGGCTGCGGCAGGTTTTTCGGGAGAGAGGAACTGTAGCGGAGATTTTCCTGACAGCGGGGAGAAAGCCGCCCCGGAGGAGAGGCTGACTGACTATGTCAACCCTTTTGTCGGCACCTCGAATTTCGGAACGACCAATCCGGGAGCTGTCTGCCCAAACGGAATGATGTCGGTCACCCCTTTCAACGTGACAGGTTCCGAAAAGAATGTCTTTGACAAGGACAGCCGATGGTGGTCAACTCCTTACACTTCCGACAACTGCTACCTGACCGGCTTTTCGCACGTGAACCTGAGCGGAGTCGGCTGCCCGGAGGTGGGACTTGCCCTGACAATGCCGACAACCGGCAGTCTGATAGTGGATTACAGAATGTACGGCTCGGAGTACACCGACGAGGTTTCCAGACCGGGCTACTACGGATGTCTGCTGACAAACTACGGTATCAGGGCCGAGGTCAGTGCAACCCCGAGGACATCAATTGAGAGATTCACCTTCCCTCAGGGACAGGGCAACATCCTGGTGAATTTCGGCCAGGGACTCACAAATGAGACAGGGGCCTGGATCAGGAAAATCAGCGACACTGAAATCGAGGGAATGAGGCTTGCCGGGACTTTCTGCTACAATCCTCAGGCGGTCTTCCCGGTGTATTTCGCCGTTCGCATCAACAAGACTCCTTCAGGGAACGGTTTCTGGAAAAAGCAGCCGGTGATGAAGGGAGTGGAAGCGGAATGGACTCCGGACAACGGCAAATACAAGATTTACGAGCGCTTCGGAAAGGAAATCGCCGGAGACGACATCGGCTACTGGTTCTCTTTCGAGACGGAGGAAGGCGAAAGCGTGGAACTCCAGATGGGAGTCTCCTTTGTCAGCTGCAGGAACGCCTGGGAGAATCTTGACCGCGAGCAGAAGCCTCTGTCTGAAGGCATTACAAACTTCGACAAGGTGGCTGCGGAAGCATCGGAGAAATGGGAAAGCGACCTTTCCAGAATCAGGGTAAGCGGTGGAAGTCTGAAAGACCGCCAGGTGTTCTACACTTCCCTTTACCACACCCTCATCCATCCGAATATCCTCAACGACGTGAACGGGGAATATCCACTGATGGAAAACGACGGCATCGGCCGGGTGGAGGCAGGACACAACCGCTACACAGTCTTCTCACTCTGGGACACCTACCGCAACGTTCACCAGCTGATGACCCTCGTCTTTCCCGAAAGACAGACGGATATGGTCCGTTCGATGATTGACATCAGCAAGGAATGGGGCTGGATGCCGAAATGGGAACTTTTCGGAAAGGAAACCTTCACGATGGAGGGCGACCCGGCAATTCCGGTCATAGCCGACACCTGGCTCAAGGGCCTTCGCGACTTCGACATCGATGCAGCGTGGGAAGCCTTCCTCAGGTCGGCACAGACTCCGGGGAAAGACAACCTGATGCGTCCCGACATTGACCCGTACATTGAAAAGGGATATATACCGCTCGGGATGTACTCCGCGGACCTTTCAGGCGACAATTCAGTCTCACACGCCCTTGAGTACTATGTGGCTGACAATGCCCTCAGCCTCCTTGCAAAGGAACTGGGCAAGGAAGAGGAAGCTGCTCTGTTCAGAGAAAGATCATTGGGATACAAACATTACTACAGTTCCGAATCCGGTACCCTCCGGCCACTGAATCCTGACGGGACCTTCCTTGAGCCTTTCAACCCTCGTCAGGGAGAGAACTTCGAGCCTGTGCCGGGCTTCCACGAAGGAAGTGCGTGGAACTACACTTTCTATGTTCCACACGATGTTTACGGGCTCGCAAAACTGATGGGAGGTCAGAAAGCTTTCATCACAAGGCTTCAGAAAGTCTTCGACGAAGGGCTTTTCGACCCGGCCAACGAACCGGACATCGCCTACCCTTACCTTTTCAGCTATTTCCCTTCAGAGGCCTGGCGCACGCACAGGACTGTCTCGGAAATACTTGAAAAATACTACACCACCCGTCCTGACGGCATTCCGGGCAACGATGACACCGGAACGATGTCGGCCTGGGCGGTGTTCTCGATGATGGGTTTCTACCCTGACTGCCCGGGAGACCCTTCCTACACCCTCACCATCCCTGTTTTCGACAAGGTAACCATTAGGCTGGACCCTAATCTTTGCGGGGGGAACAGCGAAATGACCATAATCAGGAATGGAGAAGGACAAGGGCTTCGGTCCGTCCGCAATGCATCCAGGACATTGAAAGGCTTCAGAATCAGCCACAAGGATCTGGTTAAAGGTGCAAAACTGGAATTCAACTGCAATTGACAGAAACTATGAAATACAACAAACTGACAATCTTGCTCTGCGGACTTGCCGCAGTCTGCTGTGGGAGAAGCGAAGTCTCCTACACCAATTACGTCGATCCGAAAATCGGCTCCGGAGGACACGGACACGTTTTTGTCGGTGCCGACGTGCCTTTCGGTATGGTCCAGCTGGGTCCGACCAGCATTCCGGAGAAATGGGACTGGTGCTCAGGCTACCACGACACTGACTCCACCGTCATCGGTTTTTCACACACCCATCTGAGCGGTACGGGAATAGGTGATTTGTTCGATGTCACAGTGATGCCCGTCACAGGCCATCCCGAGTATGCACGAGGAACTCAGGACGACCCTCAGTCCGGTCTCTGGTCCTATGCCGACAGGACAAGGGAAACTGTCCGTCCTGGCTACTACAGCGTGCCTCTGACACGCTACGGAATCACTGCTGAGCTCACAGCCACCAATAGGGTCGGACTGCACCGCTACACCTTCCCTGCATCTGAGGAATCGGCAATAGTCTTCGACCTTGAAAACGGAGGCTGCTGGGACAAGGCCACGGACACCTTCATCGAAAAATGCGGGGAGAACGCCCTCAGGGGCTACCGCTTCTCAAAAGGCTGGGCCAAGGACCAGAAAATCTTCTTCTATGCCGAGTTCTCAAAGCCTTTCTCTGCCTTCGAGGTCGTAACTAAGCCCAACAAGGACGGAGAGAACCTTCCTCTGTTTGCAAGGGCTGATTTCAGCACCTTCGAGGGAGAGCAGATTCTCCTGAAAGTGGCCCTGTCACCTGTCAGCGCAGAAGGGGCTCAGGCGAATATGCTTGCTGAACTCCCTCACTGGGATTTCGACAGGACTGCCAGGGAAGCCGACAGGCTGTGGAACGCAGAACTTTCAAAAATCAAGGTCGAAACCAAGGACGAGACAGCCCTGAAAGTGTTCTACACGGCATTGTTCCACACAATGATTGCTCCCGCTTCCTTCTGCGACGTTGACGGAACCTACAGAGGAGCCGACGGCCTGATTCACGAGAACCCGGGACACGAGACCTACACCATTTTCTCGCTTTGGGACACCTATCGAGGTGCTATGCCGCTGTACAGCATATTCCAGAAAGAAAGATATTCCGATTTCATCAACACAATGCTGAACATCTGCCAGGAGCAGGGAAAACTTCCGGTGTGGCATCTTGCAGGCTGCGAGACAGACTGCATGGTCGGCAACCCGGGCATTCCTCCAGTTGCTGATGCCATAGTGAAAGAAATCAGTGGAATCGACAATGAGAGAGCCTTCCGTGCAATGGTGCAATCGGCGATGCGCCTTGACAGAGGGCAGGAGCACAGGGTTAAATATGGCTACATACCAAATGACCTTTTCAGCGAATCAGTGGCCTACGACCTTGAATATGCCCTTGCTGACGGAGCCCTGGCCCTTGCTGCGGAAAAGCTTGCATCCGATGCCGAATCATCCTCGAAAGCTGCCGAGTATCTCCGGCAGGCTGAATATTTCAGAAACCGAAGCTATTCCTACCGCAACCTTTTCGACCCTCAGCTAGGATTCATCAGAGGAAAGGACAGCAAAGGCAACTTCCGCAAGGACTACAGCCCGTTCTCTTCCGCCCACCGTGCCGATGACTACTGCGAAGGCAACGGCTGGCAGTACACCTGGCTGGTTCCACACGACTTCAAAGGCCTTGCTGACTGTTTCGGAGGAAAGAAACAGCTCCTTGAAAAGCTCGACCAGCTCTTCACCGTGCCTTCAGTGATTGAAGGCGAGGAGACTTCCCCGGACATTTCCGGCCTCATTGGTCAATATGCCCACGGAAACGAGCCAAGCCACCACATCCTTTATTTCTACACGATGGCAGGCCAGCCGTGGAAGACGGCAGACAGGGTAAGGGAAGTCCTCTCCACCCTCTATCATGCTGAACCTGACGGACTTTCCGGAAACGAGGACGTGGGCCAGATGTCCGCCTGGTACATCCTGTCATCCCTGGGTTTCTATGAAGTGGAGCCTGCTTCGGCAAGATACTGGTTCGGAACCCCTCTGTTCGACAAGGCAACAATCCAGGTTGAAGGAGGCACTTTCACCGTAACGGCCCTGAACAACAGCGACACGAACAGGTACATCCAGAGCATCACCCTGAACGGGAAGGCCTACACAAAGGGATATATATCCCACAAGGACATAGCCGCAGGCGGAGAACTCGTGCTGACGATGGGACCTCAGCCGAAGGTGTGGTACTGCGCAAACGAGCCCACCGCCTATCTGGACAAAAGACCTGAACCTTCAAAAAGGCTTTTCAGCTCCCAGGCTGTCGAAAAAGACATCGAAAGGGTCTGCGGCCTGCTGGAGAACCCGCGTCTGAGGTGGATGTTCGCAAACTGCTACCCCAACACCCTCGACACCACAGTCCATCCGGCAAAGGATGACAACGGACAGCCTGACACCTTCGTTTACACGGGAGACATCCCAGCGATGTGGCTGCGCGACTCGGGTGCCCAGGTGTGGCCCTATCTGAGATATGTCTCTGAGGATGAGAGCCTGCGCAGGATGATTGCAGGAGTAATCAACCGCCAGTTCAAGTGCATCTGCATCGACCCCTACGCCAATGCCTTCAATGTGGAGCCCATCGGAGCAGCGGACAAGAGCGACTGGCCACAGGCAGACCCTTATGTCTTCGAGAGGAAGTGGGAAATCGACTCCCATTGCTACCCGCTCAGGCTTGCCTACGGGTACTGGAAGCAGAGCGGTGACACCTCTGTCTTCGGAGAGACCTGGATTGAGGCCATCGGGAAAATCCTCACCACTCTGCGCGAGCAGCAGCGCAAGGACGGGCATGGGAGCTATGTTTTCCTTCGCCGCACGGACAGGCAGCTCGACACCAAATGCGTTGTAGGAAGAGGCAATCCGGTGAAAGCCAACGGATTAATCGCATCTTCCTTCCGTCCGTCGGACGATGCCACGACATTCGAGTTCCTGATTCCTTCCAATTTTATGGCAGTGTCCTCCCTGAGGAAGGCAGCTGAGATTCTCACCGAAGTCAATTCAAGAAAGGACCTCGCTGACGAATGCCTTTCACTTGCCTCCGAGGTCGAGAATGCCCTCAGGGAGAATGCCATCTTCCACCATCCGGAGTACGGCGACATCTATGCCTACGAGACTGACGGTTTCGGCAACAAATACATTATGGATGATGCCAATGTGCCTTCCCTGCTTGCTATGAGCTATCTGGGAGACGTGAAATCCGACGATCCCATCTGGCAGAACACCCGCAGGTTTGTCTGGAGCGAAGCCAATCCCTACTTCTTCCGTGGAGCAGCCGGGGAAGGAATCGGAGGACCCCACATCGGTCAGGAGGTTATCTGGCCGATGAGCATTATGATGAGGGCTTTCACCTCAACCGACGATGATGAAATCCGGGATTGCATCTGCTCCCTGATGACCACCGACGCAGGAACAGGCTTCATTCACGAATCCTTCAACAGGAATGATTCCGAAATATTCACCCGTGAGTGGTTTGCCTGGCAGAACACCCTCTTCGGGGAACTCATTCTCAAACTCATTGACGACGGCAAACTTCATATTCTGAACAATATTATATGAAAAACAAAACACTACTCCTTCTGGCAGCATTTCTGGCATCAGCCTGCTGCAACAGTCCGCTACCGGAAACGGCAACCGACCCGGCAGACTATGTGACAACCCTGACCGGAACCCTTTCGGAACATTCTTTCTCCACCGGAAACACCTACCCGGCCACGGCAGTGCCCTGGGGAATGAATTTCTGGACCCCGGTGACCGGCAAAATGGGTGACGGATGGGCCTACCGCTACGACGCCCACACAATCCGCGGCTTCAAGCAGACCCACCAGCCTTCACCTTGGATCAATGACTACGGCCAGTTTGCGATAATGCCTGTGCGCAATGCCTCGACTGTGGACCAGGATGCGCGCGCCAGCTGGTTCTCCCACAAGAGCGAGACCGCAAAGCCCTACTATTATCAGGTCTATCTCGCCGACCACGACATCAATGTCGAGATTGCCCCTTCGGACAGGGCCGCAGCAATGCGTTTCACCTTCCCTGAAGGAGACTGCTCAGGCATTGTAATCGACGCCTACGACAAAGGTTCCCTGATCAAGGTTCTCCCGGAAGAGAACGCCATCATAGGTTACACAACCAAAAACAGCGGCGGAGTGCCTGACAATTTCCGCAACTGGTTCATAGTCAAGTTCGACAAGCCTTTCACAAACTATGTCATCTACGACGGCCCGCAGAGTCCCCGCAAGGACATCAGCGAACTGGAAGGTTTCCACGCCCTTGCAAGCGTCTCATTCGGCACGAAAAGGGGCGAGGTTGTCAATGTCAAGGCTGCTTCTTCATTCATTTCAGAGGAACAGGCAAGGCTCAACCTGAAGGAGGTTGAAGACAAGAGTTTCGAACAGGTCAGGGATGAGGCACGCTCACTGTGGAACGATGTCCTGGGCCGCATAGAAGTCTCAGGAGGCACCACGGACCAGTACCGCACCTTCTACTCCTGTCTCTACCGCAGCGTCCTCTTCCCGCGCAAGTTCTACGAAATCAATGAGGAAGGCAAACCCGTCCACTACAGCCCCTACAACGGACAAATCTGCGACGGCTACCTCTACACAGACACCGGCTTCTGGGACACTTTCAGGGCACTTTTCCCTCTGCTGAACCTCGTCTATCCTTCAGTAAACACGGAAATCCAGCAGGGTCTTGCCAACATCGCCAGAGAGAATGAATTCCTTCCGGAATGGGCAAGTCCGGGACACAGGGGATGTATGGTCGGAAACAACTCCGCCTCCGTCGTGGCAGACGCAATCGTCAAAGGCATTACCCCTCGTAGCGAATGGGAAACCCTCTACGAGAGAATCGTTTACGGTACTGAGAACGTTCACCACAGACACAGTTCCACAGGCCGTCTCGGCCACGAGTACTACAACTCCATCGGCTATGTCCCGTACAATGTCGGAATCAATGAGAATGTAGCCCGCACCCTTGAATATGCCTACGACGACTGGTGCATTCTCCAGATTGCCAAAAAACTGGACCGCCCTCAGGAAGAACTGGACAAATGGGAGGCCCGTTCCCGCAACTGGCAGAATGTCTTCGACCCTTCCCACAACCTGATGCGCGGCCGCAACCTTGACGGCAGTTTCCAGGAGCCTTTCAGCCCGTACAAATGGGGAGATGCCTTCACCGAGGGCAACGCCTGGCACTACACCTGGTCAGTGTTCCACGATGTGGAAGGCCTCAGGGAAGCGATGGGAGGCAATGACAATTTCGTAAATATGCTTGATTCCGTCTTCGTCGTGCCGCCAATCTACGATGACAGTTACTACGGATGCCGCATCCACGAAATCACCGAAATGCAGGTGGCAAATATGGGCAACTATGCACACGGAAACCAGCCTGCCCAGCACATGATCTACCTCTACGACTGGACTGACCAGCCTTGGAAGGCCCAGAAGCACATCCGCGAAGTGATGGACAGACTCTACAGCGCTACCCCTGACGGTTACTGCGGCGACGAGGACAACGGCCAGACATCGGCCTGGTACGTTTTCTCCGCCCTGGGCTTCTACCCTGTCTGCCCTGCTTCCGACCAGTACGCCATAGGAACCCCGTATTTCCCTGAGGCCAGCATCCGTCTGGAAAACGGCAAGACGGTGAAAATCAGCGCCAGAAACGCGATAAAAGCAAAACAGAGCCTTGACTGTTACATCGGGGAGATGAAGCTGAACGGAAAGAAATATGAATCAAACTTCATCAGCTACGGCGACCTTGTCGAAGGAGCGGACATCAGTTTCACGATGGTCGCATCCGAGGAAGAGGCAAGGAAATAGTAAATATTTAATATACAAATAAATACAAACGAAATATGTATCCCTTAAAATTTGAAGATATCTTCAAGACAGTGGTCTGGGGCGGTGAGAAAATCGCCCCATTCAAAGGAGTGCAAACGGATCAGCACAACATCGGCGAAAGCTGGGAACTCTCGGGAGTCAAGGGCAATGAATCTGTGGTTGCAAACGGCCCGCTCGCAGGCCACACCATCACGGAACTCGCCTGCGAGTACAAGGAAGTGCTTTTGGGAAAGAAGGTCTATGAGGCAACCGGCACCGAATTTCCTCTGCTGATCAAATTCATTGATGCCCGTGACGACCTCTCCGTTCAGGTTCACCCGGACGACACACTTGCAGGGGCAAGGCACAACGGCTCAAAGGGAAAGACCGAGATGTGGTACGTGGTACAGGCCGATGAAGGAGCCCACCTGATGGCTGGACTGAGCCGCCAGACCACCCCGCAGGAGTATGAGAGCAAGGTCAACGACAACACTGTCACAGAGATTCTGAAAGACTACAAGGTCAGGGAAGGCGACACCTTCTTCATTCCTGCCGGAAGGGTCCACAGCATAGGAAAAGGCTGCTTCATCGCAGAAATCCAGCAGACCTCCGACATAACCTACCGCATCTACGACTTCGGAAGGCTCGGTCTGGACGGGAAACCGAGGGAACTTCACACGGAACTGGCAAAAGACGCCATCGACTACACCGTCCTTGACGACTACAGGACCCACTACCCTCAGGTCACTGACAGCGAGAACACCCTGGTAAGCTGCAAATACTTCACAACCTCTCTCTTTGACCTCTCTCAGAGCGTAACCAAGGACATAGCCAGCCTCGATTCTTTCCTCATCGCCATCTGCATCGACGGCCAGGGAACAATCTCGGACGGGCACGGCAACAGCATCCAAATCCGCAAGGGCGAAACCATCCTTCTCCCTGCCGACTCCCTCAGCGCCACCTTCACCCCTGAAGGGTCAATGAAACTCCTTGCCTGCCATCTGTAATAAAGTCGGCGCAAAGTAGAACTAAACTTTGCGCCGACTTTTATGATTGTATATATGTGAGAGTTTTCGAGAAGAAAGACTCAATACTTGTGGTCGGTCTCCTCAAGCTCCTGTGAGGTGAGGCTCTTGCGGTCCATAGACCTCCAGGCATACACGATGTAGGCCAGAACGAAAGGAATTGCTATTGAAACATATGCCATTGTCCTGAGGGTGAACTCGCTTGAGCAGCTGTTCGCGAGAGTGAGGGAACTCTGAAGGTCAGTGACTGAAGGATAGTAGGATGTACCGTTGAGACCCGCAACCAGGAAAACAGACATTACTGCCAGCACCGTTCCGGCTCCCGAAAGCCAGATTCCCCTGCGGAATTTCTTGCAGGCAAGGGTCCAGACAAGGCCAGCAAGCACCAGCAGCGTCCCGACAATGAAAGTGGCAAGAACCCAAGGCATTGCGAGGAAATTGTGCAGGTATTTGTACTGCTCGATGAACACCCTTCCGTCCGCATCGACTGCGAAACCGCTCTTTGTCAGAAGCCAGAAAACGCTGTTCAGGAACATCACCACGAAGGCGATTCCAAAGACCAGAAGATGTGCACGGAGCTTCTTCGCAAGCGATTCGTCATCAATATTGTTGAGCATATAGAGGATTCCAAGGCAGATTGCAAGGGTGAGCACCATCAGTCCGAAACCGACATTCCACGGATTGGCAACAGCTTCAAGACCATGCCAAGGGCTGTCCCAGGTGCTGATTACCGGTGAGAGAGAGTCACCGGCTGCAGCCTTGTCAACGGTAAAAGGAGAACCTGAGAAGAAAGTACCTACTGCCGTTCCGACCAGAAGCGGAGCAAGGAAACCATTGATTGTCAAGAAGATTCTGAAGGCGGTCTTGCCGATGAGATTTCCCGTCTTGTTCTGGAATTCGTAGGAAACAGCCTGGAAGACAAAAGTAATCAGAATAAGGACCCACACCCAGTAGGCTCCTCCGAAACTTGTACTGTAGAACAGCGGGAAAGAAGCAAAGAATGCCCCGCCGAAAGTCACCAGAGTAGTGAAAGTGAACTCCCATTTGCGACCTGTCGAATTGACCATCAGCTGTTTCTCCCTCTCGGTGGCACCGACAAGAAGAATCATCGAATTGGCTCCCTGAACAAACATCAGAAGCACAAGAAGACCTCCGAGGAGGGAAATGATGAACCACCAGTAGTTCTGTAGAAATTCGTAAGTAAACATAATCAGTTCCTCCTATCTGTTTTCTTCAACCTGAGGCCCTTTTTTGATGGCCTTGAACATAATGCTGAGCTCGATTGCAAGGAAAGCGGTGAAAACGGCCACGAAAATGAAGAAAGTAGTCTGCACCGCACCCGCACTCAGATTTGAAATGGCAGCGCTCACAGGAAGCAGATCCTGAATGGCCCAAGGCTGTCTTCCGACCTCTGCCACAATCCAGCCAGCCTGACCTGCAAGGTAAACCAGAGGTATGGACAGCAGGCAAATCCACTGAAGCCACTTCATGTCCCTGATTCTCCCCTTGAGCACAAAGAAAAGCACAACAAACATCAACGCAAGCAGGAAGGAACCAAGTCCCACCATAACCCTGAATGACCAATATATCAAAGGAACCGGAGGTACAAGGTCTTCCCTGTCCTGAATATATCCATATCCGAAATATTCCTTGTTCTCGTCAAACACCTTCTTTACCTCTGCTGCGGCGTTCGGAGCGCTGTCCTTGATTTTGCGATACACCCTGAATGCCTTCAGAGCCGTCTTTCCCTTGTACATCTTCTCCTCTGCCGAAAGATGACGTACCCCTTCAGAGTCGGTGTATCCGTCAAGGATGTCGTTGATTCCGGGAACATATCCGTCAATGTCGTGAGTGGCGAGAATTGAAAGCAT
>CAMEBJ010000021.1 GCA_945912085.1 uncultured Bacteroidales bacterium
CAAAAATGATACGTCCATCTATAGTCGCCTCAATCTTCTTGTACGTTACCGAAGGAGTCACAGCTATTGTTGTGAAGGAGTCAGCAGATAAGTATTTGTAAGTTTCACCTACTTTATAGTAAAGTCTGTAATAGTAAGTGGTACCGGATGCAAGTCCGGATACCGTTGTTTCCGGAATGACGAGATCCCAACCAGATTGCTCAACTGTCAAAGCAGTGTTGATTACGCCTGAAGTGCCAATCTCAGGGTTTTCAGTTGTCGCACAAAGAACACCGAACTGAATTTTTGCATTACGGAAATCCCAAGGGCTTTGCCAGTCAAATGTTCCCTTTACGGATGCTGAGGTCTCAGCAACTCCTGTTACAGAAAATGAACAAGCCGACGCGTCCATATCAGGCATCGTAACATTACCTCCTTCACCATATACGTACTCTGTCGTACCTTTTTTTGCATAATAGAACCTGTAATGAACAGGTATTGAAGGTACTCTTGGGGACACCTCTTTACGCCACTGAGCAATTGTCGACTTGTTATCACTACTGCGGTTAATTGCAGCATATGTACCATCCGAGAAATTAGGCTCAAAACCATATTGGATACCGACTGTGTAGGTAGCATCATCTGCCCAATTGGCAACATCCAAATCAAAAATGATACGTCCATCTATAGTCGCCTCAATCTTCTTGTACGTTACCGAAGGTAGTGCAGAGTTAGTCGTAAATGATTTCTTTTCCTCCAAAGGAATAATAGTATCACCTCTCTTGTAGCAGCAACGATAATAGTATGTGGTGCCTGAAACCAAACCGGTTACATCCAGCATATAAAATCCCGGGAAACCTGGGTCTGGATGCATTTGTGCCATTACAGAAGAGTTGGAACCAACAGAGCATGACTCTTCTGTAGAATACATTACGTAAATTTCTGTTGAACTCATATCCCATTCTGATGAACTCAGATTAAATGAGAATTGTGCGGACGTCTCTGTCAATTTTGAAGGAACAGTATTAATTCCTATTGCTGCCTCAATAGTAGTGAAATTCTTAACAGAAGTATAGGTGGTTTCTCCAGATACAGTCATAGAACCACGGTAGTAGTATGTGGTAGCAGGCTTTAATCCTTTCTTTTCAATTGAGAAAGACTGGTTCGCAGTAATCGGTGTACTGACTGTTGTTTCCGCTGTGAAATTTTCTGTTGTTGAATATTCAAAAGCAAGAACAGCACCTAAAGATTCGCTGATGTCAGATGAAGAACCTGTAAATGTTACCCTAGCAGGTAAGTTGCTAGCAGGATTGACCTCGTTGACGGTAATCTTGTCAGCCGTAGGAAGCGCATTGGTAGAGAAGCTAGCTATGGTGGAATACCTGTAAACCAACTCGTTCTGGAAAGTGTAGGTCTTGTAGTTATAGGTCTGGCCGGCGGTCAGTCCTTCGAGTGAAACTGTGAAGGAACCGTCCTCTGCCGGCTCAATGGCACTAGTCAACCTTTCCTTATCGGTCTCGGGATCTTCCGTTGTTGAGTAGATGAGTCCGAAGGCAACGCCCTCAGGCTGCTCGGAAACTCTTCCCTTCAATGTTACCGTGGTTTCTGTGACAGTCGTTTCCGTTACGGTTACGGTCACGTCTCCGGTCTCGAATGTGGCTGCCTTCCCATACTCAACCTTATCCTTGCCCTTGGCTACGAATGTACGGTAGTGGTAGGTTGACGCAAGGAAAAGACGGTCAACGGTAAGTGAGAAACTGCCGTCTTTTTCAAGAGTGACTGTCTGCTGAGTCACTGTTCCCTCGGCGAAGTCAGAATTGAGGGAATATTCAACACCGTAAGTGGCATCCTTAGGGGCATCTGCCTCTATTTCAACTTTTCCGGTGATTGTTGCGGTGGTAGTCGCAGCAGTTACCTTGTCAATTGTGACCGTGATTTTGTCGGCCACAGGACCGCCGGGACCATCAATCTCGTTCTTCTTACAACCTGTCGTGGCAAGAAGCCCTGCGGTCAGCAGCAATGCTGCAAAGGACAGCTTGCTGATTGTCAGTTCGATTCGTTTCATAAGTTATTTTTTATAAATTCTGGATGCAAATGTAATGGTTACAAATTGTAATTGCAAGAGGGTTTTATTTGGTCGTCACAGATTTTATTTCGCCATAGACATATTTGTCAAGGACCTTGTAATATGATCTGTAATAGTATTTGGTCGCAGATGAGAGACCTGTCCAGGTTACAGGCTGAAAGACAAATGTCCAATTTGCCATATCTTCCTCAACCTTCAGACTGAAATTCTTAACTCCGGAAGTTGTAATGTCAAACTGCTGGGCAGAAGAACAAAGAATACCATAGGAAACGGTCTTGTCGTTGTCATATTCCTTGATTCCCCAATTGTAGGTGTCTCCGATGAATTTTCCCTGAAGTGTCACCGAGTTGCTTTCAGCAGTTGCATCTACGACATAAGGCAGGTCCTCCGTAGTAAATGTACCTGTTTCACCGTATTTGGTGTCGGTAGAAGATTTGATGAATGTCCGGTAATAGTATTTTGTTGAAGGAAGAAGTTTCAGTTTGGAATCCTGCCACCAAAACACACCGTCCTCCATTTCTTCTGATGCAGACAGTGTGTGTGAAATGCATCCTGCAAAATCTTCTCTGGTTGCAAGTTCTGCTCCAACTGAATATCCGGGCATCAGATGTGCCCTGATTTTGAGTTTTATCCTTGCCCCCTCAATGTCCGCTGCAATCACGCTGGCGGTCGGTCCTGAATAACTTGTTTCGAAATATCCTATTTCACCTGTTCTTCGGTTTCCGCTCTGGTCTGCGTAGAATCTGCCGTAATACTTGCCGCCGGCTTCCAGATTGTTCAGCGTAATGGAAAAGTTCTTGTCTGAATCAGGAGTGAATTGTTCTGACTTTCCCTCTGGGGTACCGACATTGTTTTCGGAAGAGGCGTATTCGATCCCGTATTCAATGCCATCTACAAGTTCAGAGACAGTTCCGTAAAGTGTTATGGAAGTTTCAGTGTTTTCAGTACGCGTACACTTGATTTCAATATTCGCTGTTTGTTCTGGAAGAGCAGTTCCATATTCTGTCTTGCCTCCTGAAACGGTGTAGGTGCGATAGTAATACTTTGTGTCAAACTTAAGTCCTGTAAATTCCAGAGTATAAGTGGAAGACCCCTCCGCAACGACAGCCTTCTTCCTTTCAGTGGTCGCGGCAGGGAAGACTACGGATGTGGACAACTCAATTCCCACCTCTGCATCCTTAGGAGCATCCTTGCCGATGACCGCACTTCCCATAAACACAATTTTTGCAGCAGAAGGCTCGGTGCTGAAGACAGTAATCTTTGCAGACTGTTCCGTCCCGGTGTTCTCCCCATCATCACCTCCCGGCTGCTGGTCTGACGGATTCTCAGGATTGGTCTGCTGACAACCAACGAAGCAGGAACAGCCGAAAAGCAGTCCCAATGCAATCAATAATCCACTAATTTCTTTTCGTTTCATAAGCATATTAAATATTGTTGATATTCGAAGGATGAGTATATATATAATAAGGTACAATATATCGAAGAATCAGATGTACCTCAGAAGGAGTTTGCGGATGTGGTCTGACACTTTCTTGGCGGAATCGGTGGCCGCCTCGAATACTTCAGCCATATTTTTGTATTTCATAAGTTCAACCGCGTCTTTCTCGTTCTTGAAGATTTCGCCGATGTACTCCTCGTAGGCATCGTCGGCGGCGTGTTCCAACTCAGTGATTCTGTCACACTGCATCGTGATGGCGGAGAAATTTGCGGACATATTGTCACACAGGGCAATGATTTCCTTCAGGGACTCCGCTTCGGAGCAGATGAACTGTGCCATGTCGGAGAACACCTGGTCAATCTTTTTCGGAGAGTAGAGGATGACCGATTTGGCAGCTGTGTTGATGGAGTCAAGGAACTGGTCCATCTCAAGGGAAAGGGTCTGAAGATCATCCCTGTCCATCGGGGGTATGAGTTTTTCGTAAAGTTCCTCGTAAAATTCTGAGAGAAGGGCATCTCCCTGGATTTCACACTGCTTCACTTCTTTCTCAAGCACTCTCCAGTCGAAATGGTCGGTTGTCGAGACAAGGTCCCGAAGAGAAGAAGAGGCGTGGATTGCAAACACTGTCTGCCTGGTGAAAATCGGCAGAAACTGCGCCCTTGGGCCAAAAAAGTTTCGTTTCTTCGTAAATATTGACATAAAAAATCCCTCTTCCCAGATTGGATTTTCCGGAAATGGGAGTCCCAAATATAGAAATAAATTGAATAAGAAGTGTTCTTGCGCCTTGAAAAATATTAAAAAAAAGAAAAAAGATTAAAAAAAAGAAAAACCTTGAGGCCAAACCCCCTTTTGTCTTGCAGGGAAAAATTGTTTTGTTCAGCTTTGCAGTGCCAACAGAAAACGATGGAGATATGAAAAAGGGTCGGGATACTTGTCACTCATTTCACAAAACAAATTTCTTTAGGTGGATTCTCACCATTGCCTGCATAGCATTCAGCTATCCGGCCCTTTTTTACGGTTGCTCCTCACCGGCGGCTGTCGAAGTCCCCGGTGAGGAATATTCCGTAATAGACATAAGATCTGCCTATGATGTCTCCCCGGGTGCGGGGTCGCGCAATACTGATGTGTTTGTCTTCAATGATGATGCCCTGAAGCGGCTTGACTGCTATCAGAGAATATCTGGGAATGGGGGTGTGATTGCTTCAAGAAGCGGGGACAAGGTTCTTGTAGCGGTCTCAAATGCCTCGGCCGGAGATTGGACTGACATATTTTCATATGAAGCTCTTTCGAATGTAAGGGTTCTTCTTGAGGATGAGAATCCTGAGGATCCCGTGAGTGTCGGAAGTTCCGGAATCCGTGCCGGGAGCAGGGAAGTAAATGAAATCGAAATGCATCGTCTGATGGCTGAAATAAGGCTGACCGGACTCAGGACTGATTTTTTCGGGACGGAGTTTGAGGGCGAGCCATTGGATGACGTACGGGTCTATCTGACGAATGTTAGCGGGAGTTGCCGTTTGCTGCGAGAGGATTGTCAGAGACCTGAGGTCGTAATCAATTCCGGAAGACTTGATGAATTGTCTTTGTCGGATTTTAGTTACAGGGAATTGATTCTCAGGGAGCTTGGAGATGTCGGTAAGGATGGGGTGAAGGGGGATGTGAGACTGTTCTGCTATCCGTGCGACCACGAGGAGGAATCTCCAGGTTCCCCTTTTACGAAATTGGTGATAGAGGGGAAAATCCGCGGACGGACTTACTACTACCCTCTGGTTGTCAACCGTGGGAGCAATGTCGGAACTGTCTTCTGGGAAGAGGGGAAAGAGGAGGAACTGGATGTCGGAATCAGGAGTGGCAGAATATATTCCTATGACATAACAATTTGCCGCAGCGGTACGGATGACCCTGACATTCCTGTGGAGGGTGGTATGGTCAGGATAGATGGAAGGATTGTCGGATGGGAGGAAAAGGAAAATGAAAGAGTCATGTTTTAGAGGGATGTTTCGCTTGCCAGGGTTTTTGCCGGCAGTTGTCTTTCCTCTGTTGATGAGTATGTCCTGTGTGGGGGAAGTCCCTGCAGGAGAGGAAGGTGCAGTTTTGCTGAGGTTCGGGGAATGTAGATTTGCCACAAGGTCTGAGGCTCCTGATGAGGAGAAAATCAGTGATTTGACGCTTTTCGTTTTCAACAGGGACGGACTGCTGGAGGGAAGTTATTATTTCAAGTCAGGGGATTTCATCGATTCGGGGCCGGGTGGCTGTTCGTGTGCAGTGAATCTTCTGAAAGGATGCAGGTACTCTTTCTATGCCTGTGCAAATATGGGATTCAGGGTCAGGGCGGAGAGTCTTGGGGATTTGATGGATTTCAGGTTCTTCATGGCATATCCCGATGATTACAGGATAGGAATCCCTATGAGCGGGGTTCTGGAGGATGTGACTGCCCCACAATCAGGAGGTGAAATCGTGGTCCCGCTGAGGCGGGCAATGGCAAAAATCTCCGTTTGCATTGACCGTGGAAGACTGTCCGGTGACGTGGATTTCGACGTGACGCAGGTGAAGGTTTGCGGATGCCCCAGAAGTACATTGATGTTCAGTGACAATTCTGTCGAAGGCGAGGATGATGTGCATTCTTCAGGCTTCTTTCTGACGGGATATGATGTCCAGCCTCTGAACAGGAATGTCTCTGGGCAGGTCAGTGGAGAAGTCAGCCTGTTCGTTCTGGAGAATATGCAGGGTCGTCCTCTGGGGGATGTGAGGGACCATAGCGAGAAGTTTTTTGAGGACGGTGACCCGTTGGCGGACAGATGTTCATATCTTGAACTGGAGGCGGACTATGTTTCTGACAATTACAGGTCTGTTCCTGGGAAAGGGTTGGTTTACAGGATGTATCTGGGAGACGGACCTTCAGATTTCAATGTGGAAAGGAACTGTCATTACCACATCACCGTGACTCCCCGGGATGATGGTCTGGGAAGTGATGGATGGAGAGTTGACAAGTCCTCATTGGAGTATCTGGGCGAGAAATACCTTAGGGTTTCCCCGGGGAATTACATTCACGCCCACGTTGGGGATGTGATTCACGTCAGATGCAGCCTGATGCCGGAGTGGGCTGAATTTGACATCGGCAGGGAGGAACTTGAAACAGACAGGGAAAATGGAATATACGACTATGTCGTGGATTCTGACGGGAAAGGAGTTGTCCTGACATTGAAGGGGAGTGGTGGCGGACTGCTTTATTTCGAAGCGGGTCCCCCTGTCAATGATGCGGAAATGGTGGTGATTGTTTCGGATCCCTAATCCAGTTTCAGGTATTGCGATGTGAAGGTGTCGGCCTTGGTGGTGAGATCTTCCGGGGTTCCGGCAAAGACGACCTTTCCTCCATTGTCCCCGGCATCTGGACCTAGGTCGATTACCCAGTCCGCTGCCCTGATGACATCTGGATTGTGTTCGACCACGACAATGGAATGCCCTTTTGCAAGAAGGGCGTCAAATGACTTGAGCAGTTTCTCCACATCGTAGAAATGCAGTCCTGTCGTCGGTTCATCGAATATGAAGAGGATTCGCTGTTCTCTGGAGCGGGATGGAGACTCGGAGTTCATTGACAGGAAGTAGGCAAGTTTGACTCTCTGGCTTTCGCCTCCGGACAGAGTGTTGCTGCTCTGACCTAGTTTGATGTAAGACAGACCGACATCTACCAGAGGCTGAAGTTTGTCTGCAATCCTTTTGGCTGCCGCCTCGGGTTGCTGCCGGAAGAATGCTATGGCTTCCTCTACGCTCATATTAAGGATGTCATCAATGTTCATCCCTTTGTATCTTACTTCCAGAATCTCCGGTTTGAAACGCTTTCCTCCACAGGATTCACAGGTCATTGTGACATCGGCCATAAACTGCATCCCTATGTGTACGAATCCCTCTCCTTGACATTCCGGACACCGTCCGCCGTCCTGGTTGAAAGAGAAGTGGGATGGAGTGAAGCCGTTCATTTTTGCAAACTGTTGTTCGGAAAGGAGTTTCCTGATGTCGTCATACACCTTGAGGTAGGTGACGGCATTCGAACGGGAACTTTTCCCTATTGGATTCTGGTCCACATACTCAACCTGGGTAATCCTGTCAAGATTCCCTCCAAGATTGCGGAATGTCCCCGGGGCGGAACCGGTCTGGTTTATGTGGCGGTAAAGAGCCGGATAAAGGATGTCTCCCACAAGAGATGACTTCCCGCTTCCGCTGACACCTGTCACTACGGTGAGTACCCCGAGAGGGAACTTCACATTGATGTCCTTCAGGTTGTGTTCCATAGCGCCCTCGACTGTGATGCTGTAGGTCCAGCTCCTTTTCGGTCTGGCATATCTGGCGCGTCGCCCGCTCAGGTATTGCAGTGTAAGGGATTTCTGAAAGGCATCTTCATCCCTGACTTCATTGACATTGCCTTTGAATATTATTTCTCCGCCTTCGCATCCCGCCTTGGGACCGATGTCTATGAGAAGATCGGCCGCACGCATTATTTCTTCGTCGTGCTCAACCACAACGACTGTGTTCCCTATGTCCCTCAATTTCTTCAGGACAGAGATGAGTCTGTCGGTGTCGCGGGGATGAAGCCCTATGCTCGGCTCGTCGAGTATATAGAGGGAGCCTACGAGGGAACTGCCCAGAGCAGTAACCAGGTTGATCCTCTGGCTTTCTCCTCCGGACAATGTCTTTGATGCGCGGTCAAGTGTCAGGTAGGAAAGGCCAACGTCCTTGATGTAGCTCAGACGGGAACATATTTCGTCTATTGCCTTTGAGGCAATCCTGCGCTCGGACTCGGTGAGTTCGAGGTGGCTGAAAAAATCGAGCAGGCAGTCCACATTCATTGAGAGGAGTTCGTGGATGTTCTTGCCTCCGACCTTTACATACAATGCCTCTTTCTTAAGGCGGCTTCCTCCGCATTCCCGGCAGACTGTTTTCCCGGAGTAGCGGCTCAGCATATATTTGTACTGAATCTTGTACTTGTTTGAATCCACCCAGCGAAAGAATTCGTTGAGTCCCACGATGGAATCCTCTTCGGTCTGTCCTTTAGCCCCTTCCCAGATCATTTGTCTCTGTTCCGGAGTGAGATTGTGCCACGGTTCAAAAATCGGGATGCCGTATTTTGCCGCATTCAGGACAAGCTGGTCCTTGAACCATCCCATTTTGTCCCCACGCCAGCAGGCGATTGCCCCGTCATATATGCTTTTGCTTTTGTCCGGGACAACGAGGTCCTCGCTGATGCCGACAATCTGACCGAGTCCGCCGCAGACAGGGCAGGCTCCGAGTGGGCTGTTGAAACTGAACATATATTCATCCGGGCGGGAAAATGACATCCCGTCTGCTTCGAAACGGTTGACGAAATATTTTTCCTCCGGTGAATATCCCGGAATTTCGGTACGGACAAGCATTGAACCGTTTCCTTTCTCAAAGGCGGTTGCTACAGAAGAATGCAGACGGGTACGGAGGGCTTCTTCGGTTTCCTCTGTCAGTGAGGCTGGGATTTTGAGACGGTCAACCAGAAGGCTCAGACCTTCAGGATAGTTTCCCTGTTCTGCCAGTTTCATCACTTCTTCAATTCTGATTGGTCCGTCGGGTCCGAAGAATCTTGAATATCCGTCCTCCTTGAGCCTGAGCATCAGCTCTACCTTGTCTTCGCGTTTGTTCCAGTCAACGTCAGAGAGAATGTAAACGGAGCGCTCCGAATCGCAAGACTTCTCTTCAAGAAGGTAGCGGATGACATCCGGGATGTCGCTGCATTTGCCTTCCATTCTTGAAACAGGAGAGTAGGTGCGGCCGATTCTTGCGAAGATAATCCTCAGATAATCAAATATCTCGGTGGTGGTTGCAACTGTGGAGCGCGGATTGCGCGTGTTCACTTTCTGTTCAATGGCAATTGCAGGGGGAATACCCTCAATGGACTCTACGTCAGGTTTAGACATCCTGCCAAGGAATTGGCGGGCATACGAGGATATGCTTTCGGCGAATCTCCTTTGCCCTTCGGCGAACAGGGTGTCAAATGCCAGAGAGGATTTCCCTGACCCGGATATGCCGGTGATTACCACGAATTTGCCCCGGGGAATCTCTAGGCTGACATTCTTGAGATTGTTTACCCTGGCATTCTTGATTATTATGCTTCCTTCTTCTGACATAACCGTTTTCAAATGGGGTACAAAGATACTTTTTTTTGCTTGTTGTAGAAAATTCCTTTAAAAAATTTTGCAAGTAAGAAAAATTGCCGTATATTTGCATCCGCTTTCAACAAGAGAGCAATCAAGCGACAGTTTTTGAAATATTGGTGCGGTAGTTCAGCTGGTTAGAATACGGGCCTGTCACGCCCGGGGTCGCGGGTTCGAGTCCCGTCCGCACCGCCAAGCCTTCCCAAAACAGGGGAGGCTATTTTTTTTGTACAAGGTTCCATCAACGGCTCGAACCCTCGACCCCGGGGGACATCCCATAGACCGAATCGCGTAAAAGTCTTCCGAAATCCTGGAGCGAAGAGCATTGTGCTTGCGCTGCCGGGCTTATAGCCCTGCCGACACCGACCCTGACCTGCCTGCCCTTCTTGTTCAGGACTTCCCTGGGCAGCCGCAGTACCCTGATCCTCCAATCAATCAGCCCCAACAAATAGAACAAATCGGAATTTCTGTCAAAGAACCTGACCGGAATGACCGGTACTGCCGCCTTCCTTATCAGTCTCAGAATTGCCTCTTGCCACTGCCTGTCCCTGATGCACATCTCTTTCAGGCTAAGGTCCGACACAGCTCCGGAAGGGAAGAGCCCGAGAGGATGGCCCTCGCGCAGATGTTTCAGAGCAGTTCTTATTCCTGCCATAGACTGCGCATCCGGAGCCTTTTTCTCGTTCCCTGTCGGGGTGACTTTTATGAAAGACGGTTCAAGTGCTTTGATTCTTCCGAGGAACTTGTTGACCATCACCTTAAAATCCGGTCGGAGATGTCCGAAGACATCCGCCAGAATCAGTCCGTCAATGCTCCCGTAGGGATGATTGCTGACAGTGATGAAAGGCCCTTCCGGCAGGGATGTAAGCCCCGGCCCTCCAACAGTGTAGCTGATTCCGAAATCCTCAAGGATATGCGAGGCAAAATCGGCTCCTTCGAAAGAGCAGTTCCTGTCGTAAGCCTCCTGTATGTTGTCCAGTCCGAGGAGACTGAAAATCTCCTTTGCAAGGAAATGCCCGGCCTTTCCGCGAAACAGCGCAGAAGCCCGCTCAAGTTCTTCAATTTCAATAAGTGCCATAGAATCAACGCTTTTTCTTTCTGAAAATCACCCATTCGTTCATCGAGAAGTTGATGCATCCTGAAACGCAAAGTGCCAGAAGATTGCAGAAAACCACATCCCAGCGCGTCATCCTCTCGACAATCAGCAGAATCCCCATCTTCAGCAGAAACACTCCCGTGCAGGACAGATTGTATGCCCCGAAGTGCCTGAAAAATGACCTTCTCCTGTGCGTCTTCCTTCTGACCCTGTCCTTCCAGATGAAGAAATACGAGCAAAGGAAGTTGACGGTCACTGCAAATTCGAACGAAATGAGCGGAGACAGAAGATATGTCCCTGCATACCCTGTGAAAAGGTAGGTGGAACACATCCAGAGCACGGCCGTGTCAACTGCCGTGCCCAATAGGTTAGAAAGCATGAATTCCGATACTTTTCTTGTCCAGTGCCTGGCTTTTTCAGTCTTCATTCTGCGTCTTTTCAGGCAGGGGATCCTGTTTTGCATATCCCCTTGCATCCACTATCACCGAAACGATGTACATCAGTGCCAGGATTGCTATTATGCCCCAGGTTATGAATTCGGTCACGCGGGTCCCTCTGATGAAATCCCAAGTGGAGAACAGCAGGGTGTTCAGAATGATGATTATGATTCTGAATTCTGTCGGCCCCATTTTCGCGTAGGTCAATCTGAACTCCGATTTCAGATGGGCATTGATACTGACATTCAAGGTGAGCATCAGGTAGAAAACGAATGCTACAAGTGCCAGTTTCAGGTCAAAAAACGGGGAAAGCCCGGCTCCTGTGAACATGATCAGCTCATTGACCGCGTCCATCGTGTGGTCGAGATAGTATCCGTAAATGGGCCTCTGCTGTTTTCTGACCCTTGCCAAAGTCCCGTCCAGGCTGTCGCCGTACCAGTTTATGACAAAACCGAGGCTGGACAGCCACAGAAATCCTATGTGATAGTTCGAAAGCCAGTATCCTGCTGCTATCACTATTGCCCCGAATGTCCCGATGAATGTCAGAATGTCGGAAGTCATCCATTTGGGTTGCTTCCCGGCCAACCACACGAGGGCCTTTTTCTCCGCGGCATTGAGTATGGATGTCTGAATCCTGATTGATTGCTTGCGTTCCATATTTGTAAATATGTATAGATGTATATATGTGTTTTACGGTATATTAAA
>CAMEBJ010000022.1 GCA_945912085.1 uncultured Bacteroidales bacterium
TGGTCCTTGTTCTGGTCCTTGTTCTGGTCCTTGTTTTGATCCTGGTTTTGATCCTGGTTCTGGTCCTGATTCTGGTCCTTGTTTTGATCCTGATTTTGATTCTGGTTCTGATTGTTCTGGTTTTCCTGCTGGTTCTGAAGCATCTTTCTGGCATAGATGTAATTCTCCTTTGCATCCAAGTCTCCCGGATTCCTCAGCAGGGCTTCCTTGTAGGCATCGACGGCAGCCTGCCAGTTTTTCTGTGAGGCAGCGGCATTCCCCACATTGTAGTTCCAGTCAGCGGCATAATCCGATTCCGATGCCGCTTCCTTCACCTTTTCGTAGGTAGAGGCGGCCTGTGCGTAATCACCTGATTTATAGAGTGTGTTACCGAGATTATACTGCGCCGCAAGCGAGGTTGAATCCTTGACCACCGCCCTTCTGTAGTCGATGTCGGCATTCTTGTAATCCCCTTTCCTGAACTCGCGGTTGCCCTTGCGCACCTCCTTGCGGTCAACCTGGGCAGACGCGTCAAACGGCAGGGCACAAAATGCAATGCCCAAAACAAGAACCAATGTTGCAAAACCCTTCATATCAGAAAAAATTTTTCCCGAATTTTCTCTCACCTATGAGCATCTCCACCACAAAGAAAACGAGTGCGATGGCGAGAAAATACATATATTGTTCATCAAATTCCTCAAAGACAACAGATTCGAACTCCTCCTGGTCCAGTTTCCGGATACTCTCGATGATTGGTCCGAGTCCGAATTCGTTGTTGCCTGCGTGGACATAAAGTCCATTGCCGGCTGCGGCGACCTTCTTGAGTATATCCTCATCAAGACGGGTCACGACGATGTTCCCGTCACGGTCCTTCAGAAGTTCTCCATCCACCGGAATCGGCTGTCCCTCAGGGGATCCTACTCCGATGGCGTAAACTCTGACCCCTGCCTGAGCGGCATTCCTTGAAGCCTCTACAGGGTCATCCTCGTGGTTTTCCCCGTCGGTTATGACAATCACGGCGCGGCTCTTCTCGCTCTGGGCGCTGAAACTGCGGACTGCCGTGTTGATGGCTTCCCCGATTGCAGTACCCTGCACCGGCACTGAGCCGGTGGAGATTGAATTGAGGAACATCTTTGCAGAGACATAGTCAGTGGTAATCGGCAGCTGGACAAATGAATTGCCGGCAAAGACTATAAGACCGATGCGGTCATCCCTGAGACGGTCCACGATTCTGGAAATGGCGAGTTTTGCCCTTTCCAGACGGTTCGGTGAATAGTCCTCGGCAAGCATTGAGTTGGAAACGTCGAGGGCAATCATAATTTCCGCGCCCCTGGTCTTGTGTTCCTTGAGTTTCGCTCCGATCTGGGGGCGGGACAACCCGACGGACAGGAAGAGGAAACCGATTGAGAACAGCACCAGACGTACCCAGCCTTTCGAAGCCGAGCGGGAAGGCATCAGGGCATTCACAAGGGCCTCGTCACCGAAACGGCGGATTCTGCGCCTGCGCAAACGCCGGGTCACCGCATAGGCGATGAAGAAGACCGGAATCAGGAATATGAGAAGCAGCCATTGCGGCTGTGCGAAATTTAACATAACGGTTTTCTTTAAGGCAATCTTTTGATTACGAATAACCTGAGAATCATCTCAAGCAGGAGGGCCGCAAGGGCTGCAAGGGCATATCCGGTGAAAAGTTCCTTGTACACAGGGAAGCTGTCAACTGTCGTGCGGGTTGTCTCCATCTTGTTGATTTCGTTGTAGATTTCCATCAGCTTGGTGTTGTCAGTCGCCCTGAAGTACCGTCCGCCGGTAGTCTGGGCAATCTCCGTCAGCAGAGCCTCATCAATCTCCACCTGTACCTTCTGAATGTCAACGCCCCAGGGAGTCATCACCGGATACGGAGCCATTCCGTTGGCTCCCACCCCGATGGTATAAACCCTTACCCCGTAGGTTTTGGCAATCTCGGCGGCCATCTGAGGAGTGATCTCTCCCCTGTTGTTCACTCCGTCGGTCAGAAGGATGACCACCCTGCTCTTTGCATCAGAATCCTTGATCCGGGCCACCGCTGTCGCAAGACCGTTGCCAATGGCAGTTCCATCCTCAATCAGATCAGTGCTGATTTCCTTCATAAGGTTGATCAGGGTGGCACGGTCAGTTGTAAGAGGACATTGCGTGAAGCTTTCCCCTGCAAAAACCACTATTCCCATCCTGTCGGAAGGCCTCTGGGCAATGAACTCGATGGCTATGTCCTTGGCCGCGCTGATTCTGTCCGGATTGAAATCCCTTGCCAGCATACTCGTGGAGACATCCATTGCCAGCACGATGTCAATTCCCTCGGTGTCAATCCTGTCCATTTTCTCGGAAGAACGCGGACGGGCGATGGCGATGATGATCATCACCAATGCGAAAATCCTCAGCACAAAGGGAATATGCCTGACCACACTCATCACCCCGGTTCCCGAGGCCATCCAGGGCGTGATGGTGGACACTCTCAGATGAGGGTTTCGCCTGCCCAGCTCCAGCCAAAGGTAATGGGCCACCAGCAGAAGAGGCAGAATCTCAAACCACAATATTTTCGGATATTCAAAAAACATAGTTCCTATTCGTTTATTTTGGGCTCCGGCTTGTCAGGAGTCTTCCCTGCTTCCGGCTGGCTTTCGATTTCGCTCTGATAGGTCGTGGTCACGAACCTCACCGCAAGAGGAACAGCCGAGGCATTCTCGGTGTTGTCGGCGACATATTTCGCAAACTTCACAAAATCAGCCCTCTCGAAGAGTTCCTTCAATTCTGCATAGAGGTCTTCAGGGACATCCTTGTCCTTGAGGTCATCGAAAATTTCCTTGGTGGTCATTTCCATCGCTCCGATTCCGTAACGTCGGACTACATATTCCCTGAGAGTGTCGGTCACACCCGAGTAGAACTGCTTCTGCTTCTCGGGAGCCCAGAGTCTGTCACCCCTGTAGGTCTCCAGCTTGCGCAGGGCCACGATGTGGGCAGGGTCCTGAAGTTCAGCCTCAACCTTCTTACGGCGGTATTTGCGTACAAGAAAGACAGTCAGCGCCACAAGGGCCGCAAGAAGCAGAGCGAGACAGAGGTAAGGAAGGATTTCCCTGAATGTCACGGGATATTTAATCTGCCCCTTGATGTCGTGAAGCTGGAATGTGGCCGTGTCAACCGGCATTGTCCTGACGGCGAGGACAGACGGGTTGAACACCAGGGTGTCCACCACGCCCTCCCTGTCCAGGCGTGCAACGGCAATGGCAGGCAGCCTATACTCTCCCTCATCAAAGGCTGTCATCCTGAGCGAAGCCCTGATGTCAAGCAGTGAAGGAGCACCCTTTTTCTGTTTCCTTACCTTCAGAGTGTCAATCTGCCACTCTCCCAGCACCATCAATGAGGCATTTTCCTCCTGCTTCACCTCAGGGAAACCCAGGACGGTCCCCTCCTCCACATCCTTCAGCTCACAACCATAGAGAACCTGGTCAGCAATCAGAATGCTGTCCCTTTTCTGAAGATTCTCCAGAAAGGACTCCCCCATCGGGATTACTTTTCCGGGAATGAAGGCAAGCGAATCCGCGGCAGTCGCCCCGAAGGAAACAGAGGACGCCAGCAGCATTGTAAATATTGACAATTGCAACTTTCTCATAACGTTCATCTTCTGCGGAACAGGGAAATGAGATTCTTCACATAATCCTCATCGGTCGATATGCTGACGCTGTCCACCTTGTAGCGGAGGAACAGTTTAGAGGCATTGTCGGTAACTTTGGAAAACCACTCGGAGTACGTCTGACGCATCTTCCTTGAGGAAGTGTTCACCCACGCGTCCTGCCCTGACTCGGAATCCTTCACGTGGACAAGCCCCACATCCGGAAGTGCTCTCTCGCGAGGGTCGTAAACTCCGATGACCGAGAGGTCGTGTCTGTTCACCGCAACCTTCAGTGCATCCTCGTAGCGGGGTTGTCCGGAGGCGTCCACATCCAGCATATCGGACAGAAGGAACGCCGTGCATTTCTTCTTGATGGCATTGGTCAGAAACCTCAGCGCCTCGGAAATGTCGGTCCCGTCGTACGAAGGTTTGAACTCAATGATTTCCCTGATGATGTGCAGCAGATGACTGCGGCCTTTCTTGGGAGGAATGAATTTCTCCACCTTCTCGCTGAAGAACATCGCCCCGACCTTGTCATTGTTGATGATGGCGGAGAACGACAGGACAGCGGCAAGTTCCGCAATCAAATCCCTCTTGTTCATCCCCGCCGTTCCGAACAGTCCAGAACGGCTGACATCAATCAGCAGCACGACAGTCAGTTCCCTCTCCTCCTCGAAGATTTTCACATAAGGGGAATGGAGCCTTGCGGTGACATTCCAGTCCATATTCCGGACATCGTCACCCCACTGGTATTCCCGCACCTCGCTGAAAGCCATTCCGCGTCCCTTGAACGCGGAATGATATTCACCTGCGAAAATCTGATGGGACAGGGCCTTGGTCCTGATCTCAATCTTCCTGACCTTTTTCAGCAGGTCATTTGCATTTTTCCCTTCCATTACGGAACTTCGACTGCATTGACGATTTCGGAGATGATGTTCTCAGGGGTTACATTCTCAGCCTCAGCCTCGTATGTAAGTCCGATCCTGTGCCTGAGAACCTCGTTGCAGACTGCCCTGACATCCTCAGGAATCACATATCCCCTTCTGCGGATGAAAGCATAGGCTTTTGAGGCGAGGGCGAGGGAGATGCTGGCACGAGGAGATGCTCCGTAGGCAATCAGGCCCTGGAGTTTGCCCAGGCCGTAATCACCCGGAGTCCTTGTGGCATACACTATGTCCACAATATACCTTTCTATTTTCTCGTCCATATAGACGTCGCGAACCACCTCGCGGGCCCTGACGATGTCCTCCGGCTTCATCACTGCAGTGGCCTTCGGGAATGTTCCGCTGTTGTTCATCCTGACAATCAGCCTCTCCTCCTCCTTCTTCGGATAGTCCACCACCACCTTGAGCATAAAACGGTCCATCTGGGCCTCCGGAAGCGGATAGGTTCCCTCCTGCTCAATCGGGTTCTGGGTTGCCATCACAAGGAAAGGCTCTGGAAGTTTGAAAGTCTCCTCCCCGATGGTCACCTGCCTTTCCTGCATTGCCTCAAGAAGGGCAGACTGGACTTTTGCAGGCGAACGGTTGATCTCGTCCGCAAGGATGAAATTGGCGAAGATCGGACCTTTCTTGATCTGGAACTGCTCGCTCTTCTGCGAATAGATCATTGTACCCGTCACATCTGCAGGCAACAGGTCCGGTGTGAACTGGATACGGCTGAACTTTGCGTCCACTGCCGATGCCAGAGTATTGATGGCAAGGGTTTTGGCAAGTCCGGGAACTCCTTCGAGAAGTATATGCCCGTTGGCAAGAAGCCCGATGAGAAGATTCTCCACCAGATGCTTCTGTCCCACGATGACCTTGTTCATCTCCATCGTAAGGATGTCCACAAATGCACTCTCCTTCTGGATCCGGTCATTCAACTCTTTGATGTTTACACTCTCCATATAATTTTATATTTGTATTTTTGCAAGGTTGAAACCAACCCGTAAAGTTAGTATATTTCTCACAAACAAAGCGACAAAACATGCGCTATCGGTTAAGAATCTCATACGACGGTGCCCCGCTGAGCGGATGGCAATGCCAGAACAACGCCCCTTCCGTACAGGAGGAAGTGTCAAAAGCCCTCTCAACACTGCTTGGAGCCAGCATTCAGGTAACGGGCGCAGGAAGGACGGACGCAGGAGTGAATGCAGTGAATTACATCGCGCATTTCGATTCTCCGTCCGGCGAGTCACTTGACACGGACCGCATTGAATACAAATTAAATGCCATTCTGCCCAAGAACATTGTCATACACGAACTTTTCCCTGTGGCAGACGATTTCCACGCACGGTTCAGCGCAACCTCCCGCCGCTATCACTATTTCATCCATTTCCGCAAGGATCCCTTTGCTGAGCGTTTTTCCTGGCGCTGCATCCACCCTCTTGACATCGAAAGAATGAACGCAGCAGCCCAGTTTCTTCTCGGGACCCACGACTTCAGCTGTTTCGAGAAGGTCGGAGGCAACAACAAAACCTCCATCTGCACGGTCAGGACAGCCCGCTGGAGTATCTACAGGCCCACCCACGTTTCCGTGATGGGCTATCCCTGCGCCGGGGGCGACTACATCGTCTTCGAAATCGAAGCCGACAGATTTTTACGGAATATGGTGCGTGCCGTCGTCGGCTCCCTGGTCGAGGTCGGCCGCGGGAAGAAGAATCCCGAATGGATCAGAGACCTCATCGGGAATGGCACCCGCAGCGATGCAGGCACCTCCGTTCCGGGGAATGCGCTGTTTCTGAGTGAGGTGAAATATTGAATATTGCCTTTCCAATGGTCAATATACCTAAAAAATTAACCGCCAAAATGCTGATGAACAACAATTTGACGGTTAAACTGGTAGCGGGGGGAGGACTCGAACCTCCGGCCTCCGGGTTATGAGCCCGACGAGCTACCAACTGCTCTACCCCGCGATATTGGACTGCAAAGGTAAGCATATTTTTTGAAACTCCAAACTTTTTCTGCGTTTTCAGTGGATTTGAGTATTCCCTTTCTGTATTTTCAGTGGATATACCCGTCTTCCGGGATGTTCCACAGGGTTCCCACCAGGATTGCCCCCACCAGGGAGACCGCTGTCATCAGGAGAAAGAGGAAGCCCCAGCCGAATGTGTCAGAGAACCATCCAAGACCCGCTCCGGTGACAACCACAGAAAGATAGCTCATAAAACCGATCAGCCCGACTGCGGAAGAGGCAGCCTTTTTCGTTGCCTGCTTGACGGCAATCACGCCAAGAAGTGCCTGAGGACCGTAGAGGAAGAATCCCGACAGGGCAAGCAGGACAAGCACCAGATACGGACTGGCATCGGCAGGAAGGAAATGAAGCACGACCATACAGACGGCTACCAGCAGCATCTCCACGGCACACATCCTCTGGGTCTTTCCACCGAAGAAACGGTCAGAGACCCACCCTGCACACAACATCCCGGCACATCCCGCTATTTCAAAAATTGCAATCGTCCATCCGGCCAACTGTGGTGACAGAGGGATTGCCCGGTTCTGGAGGAAAGTAGGCCCCCAGTCCAGAACGGCAAAACGGACGATGTAAACAAAGAAATCCGTCACCGCCAGCACCCATATTATCGGATTGAGAAATACCCTTTTTCTGATGAAAGAGCGGAAGGCCTCCTTGCTGTCATCCTCATCAAGCTCCGTCTTTGTTCCGGGCAGTTCCGGCAGGCCGACTGAACTTGGAGTGTCGCGAAGAGTCAGAAGGATGAAAATGCCTCCTGCGGCTGCAATTGCTCCAGGCACCCAGAAGCACAGTCTCCAGTCCCCGCCGGAGGCAATAAGATAGCCGCAGAGAACCGAAACCACTCCCGCCCCGACAGAATGTGATGTGTTCCAGATGGCAGTCTTGGTCGCCAGTTCCTTCGGAGGAACCCAGTTGGCAAGCAGACGGTTGCACGGAGGGAATCCGCAGCCCTGAAAGACATTGTTGAGAATCAGGAGCACTGCCATCACGGCCACCATTGCACTCACGAACAGAGGTCCTTCACTCTGACCGCTCAGGGCCCTGCCAAGGACATCGCTCCAGCCGAAGGCGAAATTGAGCAGTACGCAGGCTCCAAGCCCGATGACCAGATGCCACCGGGCATTGGCCCTGTCAGCAATTATGCCGTTGACAAATTTGGACAGGCCATAGACAAAGCCCACAAGGGTGAGAATCACTCCGAAACTTGTGTTGGTAATGCCGTATTCTGCTGCAAGAGCGGGCATTGCGAAAGAGAAATTCTTCCGCACGAAGTAGAACATCGAGTAGCCGGCCATCGAGCAGATGATCACCCGCCATTGCCAATATCTGAAAGTATGTCCTGTCTTTTTCATCTCTTACCTGAAATGCTCGTAGGTAAACGCCTCCCAAGGCAGGTCTGCATCAGCCTTTCCGTTGTCCAGGATGTCCACGATGTGCATCAGAAGAGGGAAATCCTTCAGATCAACCATTCCGAGTTCCGCTTTGCGGCGGATGGCATTGCCCATCACACGGGTGATGACGAGACTCTCAAGGGTAATCCCAGCCAGTGCCTCAGTAACTTGGTCATAATCAAGACCTTTACCCATAAGCACCCCGCATCTTCTTGTCCTTCCGCTGAAAATTGTCACATACAAATCTCCGAGACCGACACACTCAGATTCGAAAGTACCTCCCTGCAGGAGCATCAATGCGTGAGTCTCGCGGACAGCCTGGGTGAAGGTTCCTGCCTGGGAATTGTAGTGCTGAGGCTCATCCTCACCGTGCCAGCGGATATTCAGTCCGACGGCAAGGGTCACAGCCATCGCGTAGGCATTCTTCAGGGCCACCGCACTTTCCAGACCAATCACGTCGTCAGTCAGGGAAATGTGGTAGTAAGGGCGCTGCATAGCCTCTTTCATCATCCTGAGCACCTGTGGATCCTTTCCGCAGAAAGCCACCTCCGAAGGGTCCATAAACACGAGCTCGTAGGATGTGCACGGTCCTCCAATCGCGCAGATTTCGCGCCTGATACCCCTCTTTGCGAGTTCAGCCTCCCAGAAACCCGGATAGGACATCAGAGTACCGTCCTCAGTTGCACGCAATCCCTTGGTCACGGAAAGAACCGGAACGGAAGGGTCGAGTTTTGTCAGGATCTCCTCAAGGAACCAGTCCACTCCGAATGAGGACACTCCGCCGATTACAAAGTCAGAGCCTTCCGTAACTTCCTGCCAGTCTTTGAAATAATGGAACTGGACATTCTCCGGGAAAGGCCGGCAGAATTTCTCGTGCTTGCGCGTTTTTATGTAGCCGTCGATGATTTCGTCGTCGAGACAGGTTCCGACGATATGAACCTCATTGCCGTTTTCAGCGGCAGGAAAAGCGAGAGCGGAGCCCATCATTCCGGCTCCGAGGATGGTGATTTTCTTCATTTTCGGAATATTTAATATTTAATATTTTATATTTCAATTAATACTTTCTATTCCAAGGTCCGTTCAAGGCTTTGAGTGCACGCGCACGCAAAACCCCTGACAAAGGTAAATATATATTTCATATCTGCAAAAAATATTTTATTCCTATCTTTGCAGACGCTGGGGCCGGGGATGATGAAAAATCAGGGTATAAGATCCGAAATATTCACTAAGAAAATGGAAATCAACAGGAAAAGTCCGACAATCTTCGAAGTTGCACAACTTGCAGGGGTGTCCAGAGGAACGGTGGACCGCGTGGTGTATGGGCGCGGGCGCGTGTCGCAGGAAACGGTGAACCGGGTCAGGGACGCCATAGCGAAACTGGGATATTCCCCGAATCCGAATGCGTCTTCGCTCGCCTCAAAGAAGGAGTACCGCTTCGCCTGTCTCATCCCGGAATTCACCGTCGGAGACTACTGGGAGGAAATCTACAGGGGTCTGGTCCGGGGGCAGGAGGAAATCGTCAAGTACAATATCCGCCTGGACGTGCATCTGTACAACCAGATTGATCCGGCCTCATTCAGGGAATGCTGCGACAAAGTGCTGGAAGACAAGCCTTCAGGAGTCATTATGAATGCCGTCTTCAAGGACGAGGTCATTGATTTTGCAACCCGTCTGGAGGAAGCCCGAATTCCCTACTCCTTCCTTGACAACAAGCTTGACGAACTCAACTACCTGATGTACTACGGAGTTGACCCCTACAAGAGCGGCGCCCTGGGAGCCCTTCTGCTGACAACAAGATGCAAGGTTGAGGAGATTGCCCTGGTCCGTCTGGTCAGGGACTCCCTGCACAAAGCCGACCCGAACGCGCAGAGAAGGCACGGCTTCCTCGACTACATCGAGGAGAACCTGCCCGGATGCAGCGTCCACACCATATTCATAGAGCCCGACAAACCGCAGAAAACAGAAGAAACCTTGGAGAAATTCTTCCGTGAGAGGCCGGGTGTAAGACACATAGCAATGACCAATTCAAGAGTCTGGCTCATAGATGAATATCTAAGGAATCATCCTGACCCTCAGAGGATTGTGGTCGGATTCGACGACCTTGAAAAGAACCTGGCCTGCCTGAGATCCGGCGACGTGGAGTTTCTTGTGACCCGGCACATCCCGCAACAGGCCTCCCGGCTTCTGAAAGAGTTCACCGAATGCGTGATTACAGGAAAAATTCCTGCCAGAAGGAACAATTTCGTCCACATGGACATCCTCCATCGCAGAAATCTTGATGATTACAGATAGCGGATTCTGGTTCCTGTCGTTCCTTGGCTTAATTCAGGTGTCAGTCCCGGCTTGACATCAACGTCATTCCCGGCTCGACATCAACGTCATTCCCGGCTCGACCGGGAATCTCATCCCTCAAAGGAATGCAGAACGATATCGAAGCATCTTCCGTCAATGGAGATGACTATGATTCCCCACCCAAGTAAAATGAATCCAGTGAGCAAGAGAATGCCCTACAACATCGTCAGAGGCATCCTCCTGCTCACTGATCCTCTCCAGAGACCACCAGTGAGCGGCCACCCCTCTCAGAGTGGCCTCCAGGCAGGGGTCCTGCTCACTGAAATTCATTTACTGCTGTAGGTTGCTCGCTCTCAAATATCCTCAGGGAGTCCTTCTTGAGGACGAATTCAATCATAATGCCGTGCCATCCTCACAGAGGGCCTGTTTTGAGGACGAGAGGGAGATTCCCGATCGGGTCGGGAATGACGTTGGTGGGTTTGTCCTCAGGGATATGGCTTTTTGAGGATGGGGAGGCTTTCATTCCGGGGTTATCCTCAAGGAGGGCCTGTTTTGAGAATGAGTGCAGTTCCAATGCCGTCTCGTCCTCAGGGAGGGGCAGTTTTGAGGACAAGCGCAGTCACAATGCCGTGTCGTCCTCACAGAGGGACTTTTTTGAGGACGGGAGGGAGATTCCCGATCGGGTCGGGAATGACACATTTTGTCCAGGGGAAAGCCGTTATCCCGGACGAAATTCACTTGCAGAAAAAACATAGCAGTAGCTAGGTGACTGAAGAGGAAGGAAATATGGACCGGAAAGATTATTCATAGATGATGCTGGTTATTTTTTGAAGATTCCTAAGGAGGGGAAAGGATGCATGAGCGGAGTTTCTCTGCGCAGGTGGGGTCAATGATGCCGGCATCAAGGAGGGCATCCACGCTCCAGGCTTCCCGTGGGTTGTTTTCCCGGAAGATTACAATGCCATGGGCTGCGCGGGGACTGATGTAGGGATGCAACCTGAGGGAGTCCTCGGGAAGGGTCCAGAGAGGATAGGGCCGGACGGTGGAGGGATTGACGCAGACCAGATCCCTGACCAGTTCATATTTCGTAGAGTCAAATTTCCTGATTTCAAGGAGTTGCGACGGGGTTGAATATCCCCTTAACTCATTTCTGTAGCGTACCATCCGGGAGGCGAAATAGCCGCCGACACCCGGCAGGGCGTCAAAGGCGGCGGAGTCGGCGAGATTCAGGTCGAGAAGAGGGATGTCAATGTAGGGTTCCAGACGCGCGAACATTTCATCGGAGACGACGTAGGATTTGGCGAAGTCGGATTTTCTTCTGAAGCGGCCGCCCTTGAGACGATAGGCATCGATGGATTCGGCCTGGCGCTGTGAAAAGCCAAGGCGGCAGAGGTCCTCCACGGAGACTTTGTTGGGGTCGAAGCGGAAGAGTTCGGCATCGGAAGAAGGGCGACCAGCTGGGGATGCATAGGAGCGCCCGGATGAGGACTTAT
>CAMEBJ010000023.1 GCA_945912085.1 uncultured Bacteroidales bacterium
AAGACGCACAACCCTCACGATAACAGATAATTATGAACTTGCGAAACTTGAGTTGTTTAATATGACCGAAACAAAAGCAAAGATGATTTACGACAGGGATCCCTGGCTTGCTCCTTACAAGAAGGCAGTGGATGCCCGCCACGAGAGGATTCTTGCCGCAAAGGAGAGTTTGTCCGTGAACGGCAGCCTTGCAGCTGGAATCAACAACCACCTTTACTATGGGATGCACAGGACGCAGGACGGATGGGTGTTCCGAGAGTGGGCTCCCAATGCCTCAAAAATTTATCTCATAGGTGACTTCAACAACTGGAAGAGGACCGAGGCGTACGCACTCAAGCCTGCCGGCAATGGAAACTGGGAAATTTCGCTCCCGGAGATGTTCCTGTCCCACGGTTCCCTTTACAAACTTTACATCGAATGGCCCGGCGGAGGAGGGGAGAGACTTCCTGCCTACACCACCCGTGCAGTCCAGGACCCTGTGACCAAGGTTTTCAGCGCACAGGTGTGGAACCCTGACACTCCGTACAAATGGAAACACAAAGGTCCGGGGAAGCGCCCGCATCCGCTGATTTACGAGTGCCACATCGGAATGAGCTCCGAGAAGGAGAAAGTGGCCACGTTCGAGGAATTCCGTCAGGACGTGCTCCCGCACATAAAGGACCTCGGATACGACACAATCCAGATAATGGCGCTTCAGGAGCATCCTTACTACGGTTCCTTCGGCTATCAGGTTTCCAATTTCTTCGCGCTCAGTTCCCGTTTCGGCACTCCGGAGGAGTTCAAGAGACTGGTGGACGAGGCGCACGGTGCCGGGATTGCCGTTGTGATGGACATCGTACATTCCCACTCGGTTGACAATGAAGCCGAGGGGCTCGGAATGTTCGACGGCAGGGAGGACCTGTATTTCTACAAGGGACCTCAGGGAAGACACCCTGCCTGGGGCTCCCGCTGCTTCGACTACGGGAAGGGAGAGACCAAATGCTTCCTCCTGTCCAACTGCAAGTTCTGGATGGAGGAATACCACATCGACGGCTTCCGTTTCGACGGGGTGACGAGTATGCTCTACTGGGACCACGGGCTTGGAACGGCTTTTTCTGGCTATGACGTGTATTTCAACAACGGGGTGGATGAGAATGCCGTGACTTACCTTGCACTTGCCAATATGCTTGTGAGGGAGGTCAATCCGGATGCTTTCACCATTGCGGAGGATGTCAGCGGTATGGCGGGTCTTGCGGCTCCTTTCGAGCAGGGCGGTGTCGGCTTTGACTTCAGGATGAGTATGGGAGTGGCTGACAACTGGATCAAATGGATAAAGGAGATTCCCGACGAGAAATGGAGTGTCGGGGAGATGTGGTGGCAGCTGACCAACAAGCGTGCGGACGAGAAGACCATCAGTTACGCCGAGTGTCACGACCAGGCGATGGTGGGGGACAAGACCATCATCTTCCGCCTGATGGACAAGGAAATGTACACTTCGATGAATACGGAGTCCCGGTCAATAATAGTTGACAGGGGTATTGCCCTGCACAAGATGATAAGACTCGTCACGATGGCCACCGCAGGGGACGGCTACCTGACCTTTATGGGCAACGAGTTCGGACATCCGGAGTGGATTGACTTCCCGAGGGAGGGGAACGGATGGTCCTACAAATACGCCAGGAGACAGTGGTCACTGATGAAACCGGACTATCTGAGGTACAGGAGCTTGAATGAATTTGACCGTGCAATGGTGGAACTTTGCCGCGAGGAGGACCTTCTGGGCGGGAAACCGGAACTTCTTGTGCAGGATGAACAGAAAAAAATTCTGATTTTCAAAAGAAATAGTTGTATCTTTGCGTTCAATTTCAATCCGGCACAGTCTTTCACCGACTATGCCTTCGCTGCTCCGGCAGGGAAATATGTGTGTGTCCTCGATTCGGACGAAGAAAGATTCAACGGCTTTTCCCGCATTAAAAGCGGTGAGGAGCATTTCTCCGTTCACAAGAAGTCGGAAAACGGCCCGGCGGTCTATGACGACACACTGATGCTGTATCTGCCAAGCCGCTGTGCGGTCGTCCTCAAAAAGGTCGACTGATTTGTTGTATTGAGGAATCTAAAATTCCGGAATAAGTAAATTATTAACTAAAAAATATTTTGTATGGCTTTTCTTAAATTCAACAAGTCCGAGCTTGTGAACCTTGAATACTCGCTCAAGCGCGAGATTATCGAGGCCAACAGGACGGGCGCCTATTGCAACACTTCCATAGTGACCTGCAATACGAGACGCTATCACGGGCTTCTTGCTGTTCCGATTGACAGTTTCGGAGGAGGAAAGTATATGCTCCTGTCTTCCGTTGACGAGAGTCTGATTATGGCAGGCAAGCAGTTCAACCTCGGGATTCACTGTTACGGGGATGTTTATGAGCCTAGAGGACACAAGTACATCGTGGATTTCGATGCCGATCCTGTGCCAGAAGTGGTTTACAAGGTCGGGGACATTCTCTTCAGCAAGACCATCCTTCTTGTTCCTGACAATGACCAGGTGCTCATCAAGTACACTCTCATTGATGCTCCACAGAAAGCTGTTCTCAAGTTGAAGCTTTTCCTCGCATTCAGGAACGTGCACAGCCTCACCAGCCAGAACGGAGAGGCAAAGACGGAAGGTACTCCTGTTTCTGACGGGATGTCTTACTGCCTCTACCCTGGTTTTCCTCGTCTCCACCTTCAGATGAGTTCCAAATCCTCTTTCAAGTCATCTCCTTACTGGTACAACGGGATTACATATTCCGATGAGTACCGCAGAGGATTTGACTGCCGTGAGGACCTCTTTGTTCCGGGTGAGTTCACCACAGAGCTGAAACCTGGCGAGTCTGTTGTCCTGTCCGCATCCCTGACAGAAATCAGCGCAAGGGGACTCAAGAGGAGATTCGACGAGATTGTCAGGAAGAAAGGCAACATCACTTCCTACCACGATCTTCTTGTGCACGATGCAGATATGCTCAAATGCGTCAGGGGCGGCAAGGAAAAGATCACGGCCGGATTCTCCTGGCTGGAGACCGGACTTCTCCGCGAGACCATAGTCTCCCTTCCTGGTCTGACCCTCTACGCCGGAAGCGGAAAGGCAGAGTTCGAGAAGATTCTCGACACCCTCATCTCGGATGAGCAGGAGAGACTTTTCCACAGGACTACGCAGGTCGAGTCTCCGCTCCGCCTGACAGACACAATCCAGCAGTACATCGAGTTCACCGGTGAGGAAAAACGTATCTGGAAGAAATATGGCCCTACCCTCAAGGGAATCATCGAGAGCTATCTCCCGGGCAGAAGGAAAGAGATTGCAATGCATCCGAACGGACTGCTCTGGGCACAGATGGACTGGACCGCACTTTCCTGGATGAACACATACGTGAACGGCCAGCCGGTCAATGAAAGGGCGGGCTATCAGGTCGAAACCAATGCTATGTGGTACAATGCACTCTGCTTCGCAATCGATATGGAGAAGAAGTACGGAGCTGCCAAGAGCGATTTCGTCCAGAGGTGGACTCCTGTCCGTGACCTGGTTCTGCAGAACTTCCAGCCTACATTCTGGAATGCCGAGGCAGGTTACCTTGCCGACTATGTGGACGGCAACGGACAGAATCTCGATGTCCGTCCGAACCAGCTTTTCGCAGTCTGCCTGGAATACTCCCCGGTTGAGGATGAGATCAAGTCCGAGGTGGTGTCCGTCATCACCAATGAACTCCTCTCAAGGAGGGGAATCAGAACTCTTTCTCCAAGAAACGTCAAATACAAAGGTGTTTACGAGGGCTCACAGCCTGAAAGGGATATGGCCTACCACAACGGTTGCGCCTTCCCTGCGCTCCTCGCACCTTATATCGATATATGCTTCAAGATGATGGGGTCTTCATTCTACAAGAGGGCCGGTTACCTTACCGAAGGCTTCTACGAGGACATCAGCAAGCACGGTGTCGGAGTGTTCTCCGAGCTTTACGACGGAGATCCTCCTCACGAGCCTCACGGTGCAATTTCCAGTGCAGAGAGTACTGCCGCCCTGTTGAGGATAGATTATCTTATGAACAAATATAAGGAGGAAAAGAAATGAGAGTTCTGATGTTTGGATGGGAGTTTCCTCCTCACATTGCGGGAGGTCTGGGAACTGCCTGCTATGGAATGACAAAGGGTCTTGCCGAGAATGACGTCGATGTACTTTTCGTTATGCCTTCGGCTTCGGGAGACGAGGACCAGAGTTCCGTTAAGATTATTAATGCGAGTGACGTTGCCGTTGACACTATGACTACTTCCGTGGACGAGTTCCTCGGAAAAGTTCAGTTTGTGCACATCGGCTCAAATATGGTGCCGTACGTCGATCCTCAGGACTTCAAGACCGTTGTCGAAGAGGAGAGAAAAAGGCAGATCAAGAGTTTCCGGGTGCAGTACGGCCAGAAATACAAATTCTCCGGCAAGTACGGCGCGAATCTGATGGAAGAAGTTGCGCGCTATGCGATGGTCGGAGCGACAATCGCAATGCAGCACAAGGATGAGTTTGATGTCATCCACGCTCACGACTGGCTTACCTATCTTGCCGGAATCGGAGCCAAGAAACTGACAGGCAAACCATTGGTGGTACACGTTCACGCCACCTCTTACGACCGAGCCAGCGACGACAAGGTTGACACGAGGGTGGTGGACCTCGAAAAGAAGGGAATGGAGGCTGCCGACAAGGTGATTGCCGTGAGTGATTTGACAAGGAACATCGTCATCAACCGCTATGGGATCGATCCTGACAAGGTTGTAACCGTTCACAATGCCGTTGACTTCAGCGGAAGAGAGAATATCCAGGTTGAGAGGGGAGTGGCTGACAAGGTGGTTACCTTCCTGGGACGTGTTACCTATCAGAAGGGTCCTGAATATTTCATTGAGGCTGCCGCAAAGGTGCTCAAGAGATGTGACAATGTCCGTTTCGTGATGGCCGGAAGCGGTGATATGCTCAACCGCTGTATCCGCCACGTGGCCCGCCTCGGAATCTCCGACAGGTTCCATTTCACGGGATTCCTCAGGGGACAGGAGGTTCAGAAGATGTTCGCTCTGTCGGATGTCTATGTGATGCCTTCCATTTCCGAGCCTTTCGGAATCTCTCCGCTTGAGGCAATGCAGACCAACGTGCCTTCAATCATTTCAAAGCAGTCAGGCTGTGCAGAGATTCTCAAATATGCCCTGAAGGTGGATTTCTGGGATGTCGATGCGATGTCGGATGCCATCTACGGACTTCTGAAATATCCTGCAATCTCCGCCCTTGCTGCAAGATGCGGCTATGACGAGGTAAATTCCCTCAAATGGACCGCTGCATCAGCAAAGGTCAAAAAAGTTTATGAGTCAGTTCTTTAACCACTAATACGATAGATTATGAGCAAAAGTATATGTCTTTATTTCCAAGTCCATCAGCCGACCAGACTCAGACTGTATCGTTTCTTCGACATCGGCAAGGACTCACATTATTATGATGACTTTGCGAACAGGACCATCCTTCGCAGGGTTGCACAGAGGTGTTACCTCCCTATGAATGAACTCCTTCTGAATCTCATCAAACAGAACGGAGGCAAGTTCAAGGTAGCCTTCTCTCTTTCAGGTTCCGTCCTTGAGCAGTTCGACAGATATGCTCCCGAGGTGATTGACAGCTTCCGCCGCCTTGCGGAAACCGGATGTGTGGAATTCCTCTCAGAGACTTACTATCACTCTCTTGCATCCCTTGCTTCTCCGGCAGAGTTCAAGCACCAGGTCCTCAAGCACAAGGCTGCAATCGAGCATTATTTCGGGGTGACTCCGAAGGCTTTCCGCAACACCGAGCTGATCTATTCCGATGCCATCGGAGAGATGGTGTACGAGATGGGCTTCAAGACAATGCTCACTGAGGGAGCAAGACACGTCCTCGCCTGGAAGAGCCCGAATTATGTGTATTCAGGTGCACTGGCTCCAAAGTTGAACCTCCTTCTCAAGAATTCTTCCCTGAGCGACGACATCGCTTTCCGCTTCTCTGACAGGTCCTGGAACAACTGGCCTCTGACAGGCGAGAAGTATCTTGGCTGGATCAAGTCGGCTGCCGACAATGACGAGATTGTGAACCTCTTTATGGATTACGAAACTTTCGGTGAGCACCAGAAGGCTCAGAGCGGAATCTTCGAATTTATGAAATTCTTCCCTGAGGCTGTTCTCAATGACGGTACTTTTGAGTTTGTAACCCCTTCAGAGGCAACGAAGAAGCACAAGGCAATCGGCACTCTGGACGTTCCGGATCCAATCTCCTGGGCAGATGAGGAGCGCGATGTGACAGCCTGGCTCGGAAATGAACTTCAGAATGACGCCTACGGCAAACTCTATGGCCTTACCGAGAAACTTTCCATCCTGAACAATGAGGATCTCTGGGCTGATTTCGGTCATCTTCAGGAGAGCGACCACTTCTACTATATGTGTACGAAGTTCTTCTCCGACGGAGCTGTTCACAAATATTTCAATCCGTATGACACTCCGTATGAGGCATTTATCAACTATATGAATGTTCTCAGCGATTTTATTTTGAGGGTAGATGATGCAATTTCAATTTCTGATGCTAACTTTGCACCCTCAAATTTGGAGAAGACGGTGAAGAAGCCTGTCCGCAAAGCGGCAACTGCTGCAAAGCCGTCAACTGCAAAGAAAGCCGCTCCTGCAAAGAAAGCCGCTCCTGCCGCAAAGAAGCCAACTGCGAAGAAACCTGCAGTGAAGAAGGGCAAATAAGGATTTTTGACAATTGAACTGTCAGCAAAGACATCGGCCTTCAAAGCCGGTGTCTTTACTTCGGTTTAATAAACAGACAACAATATTTATATGCAGTACAACAGAAACGATGTTAATCAACCGTCCTGGAACAGCGTGTTTGTCTCAAGACACCTTCCGGACAGTTTAAAAGATCTTGAAACTTTGTCGAGAAATCTTTGGTGGTGCTGGAACGAGAACGCCAAGGAACTGTTCAAATCCATTGATCCGGAAGCTTGGGAAAGCACCGGTGAGAATCCGATTGCGATGCTCGACAAAGTGAAATTGAAAAGGTACCAGAAACTTGCCAAAGATTCAGCCTTCCTCGGAAATCTGAAAAAGGTGATGGAGGAGTTCAATTCATATATGGCTCTGAAGGCCGAAAGGAAGACTCCGTCAATCGCCTATTTCTGTATGGAATACGGTCTTGACACTTCATTGAAAATCTATTCCGGAGGTCTCGGCATTCTTGCCGGAGACTATCTCAAGGAGACCAGTGATATGAACACCAATCTTGTGGCCATCGGTCTTCTTTACAGATATGGATATTTTACCCAGATGCTTTCTGCACAGGGTGAGCAGGTTTCAAAATACGACGCGCAGGACTTTATGAAGATTCCTGCCTCTCCGGTGCGTGACGCTTCCGGGAACTGGATGACCATCAGCATTGCCTTCCCTGGAAGGCTTCTCAATGCAAGACTCTGGAGAGTGGATGTCGGAAGGACCGAGCTCTACCTGCTTGACACAGACTACGAAGAGAATATTCCTGAGGACAGGTCAATCACCCATCATCTCTACGGAGGTGACTGGGAGAACAGACTCAAGCAGGAACTCCTCCTGGGTGTGGGCGGTATCCGCGCACTTCGCAAACTTGGCATGAATCCACAGGTTTATCACTGCAATGAGGGTCACGCCGCATTCATCGGCCTTGAGAGACTGCGCGAGTACATCGACCAGGACAATCTCGAATTCAACGAGGCTCTGGAAGTAGTGAGGGCTTCATCGCTCTTCACTACACACACACCTGTCCCTGCTGGCCACGACTCATTCGACGAGGGGCTTCTCAGAAAATATCTCGACCACTATCCGGGAAGATTGAAGATTGACTGGACCACAATGATGGGACTCGGAAAAATCAAGGCAGATGATGCGAACGAGAAATTCTCGATGAGCATCCTTGCAGCCAACATCTCTCAGGAGGTTAACGGAGTGTCCTGGCTTCACGGCAAGGTCAGCCGTGACATCCTTTCGAATATGTGGCCTGGCTATCTTCCGGAGGAACTCCACGTCAGCTATGTGACAAACGGAGTTCACTATCCGACCTGGACTGCTCCGCAGTGGAAGGACATCCACGCACGCGTGTTCGGCGATGACTTCAAGACCCATCACTATGACAAGTCCTGCTTCGAAGGAATCTACAAGATTTCCGATGAAGAGGTCTGGACTGTCAGGACAGCTCTCCGCAAGAGACTCATCGAGGAAATCAAGGAAAGGCTCTCAAATCCTTCAGAGACAAACCACTATTCTCCGCGCCAGATTGTCACCATCAAGGAGACTCTCCGTGACGATGTCCTTACAATCGGTTTCGCAAGGCGTTTTGCCACCTACAAGAGGGCTCACCTGCTTTTCCGTGACCTTGACAGGCTCAATGAGATTGTGAATGACCCTCGCCGCCCGGTTCAGTTCGTGTTCGCGGGCAAGGCCCATCCTGCCGACAAGGCCGGACAGGACCTTATCAAGATGATTGTGGACATTTCCAAGAGACCGGAATTCATCGGAAAAATTGTCTTTGTTCCAAACTATGACATCACTCTTGCAAAATATCTCGTACAGGGTGTCGATGTGTGGATGAACAACCCTACAAGACCTCTTGAGGCTTCCGGAACGTCCGGAGAAAAGGCTGCGATGAACGGTGTAATGCACTTCTCCGTGCTTGACGGATGGTGGGTTGAAGGTTACAAGCAGGGTGCCGGCTGGGCTCTTCCGATGGAAAGGACCTACGATGACCAGAACTATCAGGATGAACTCGATGCCGCAACGATTTACGGAACCATCGAGAATGAAATCGCTCCAATTTTCTACAACGTGAATCCTGCCACCGGCCGTTCTTCAGACTGGATTGAGTACATAAAGAACACAGTCGCAATGGTTGCCTGCAACTTCACGACCAACAGGATGCTCACGGACTACATCAACCAGTACTACGATCCTCAGTCTAAAAGAGTTGAGGCTCTGGTGGCTGATGACTACAAGGTTGCCCGTGAAATTTCTGCCTGGAAGGAACATATGCGCTGCGAGTGGCAGAATGTCGGCGTGATTTCAATGGTGAAACCGGACAGTACCTACAACAACCTCTCTCTTGGCAACGAGTTCAATGCAGAGGTGGTACTCAGCATAGGAGGACTCAAACCTGAGGAAATCGGAGTTGAGATGCTGTTCGCAACCGCAGACAACAAGGGCAAACTCCATATACAGGAGAAATTTGATTTCACTCCAGTATCCTGCGAAAATGGTGTGGCCACTTACAAGGCTGCATTGCTTCCTGAGACAACCGGACTGTACCAGGTTGCCGCAAGGATTTATGCGAAGAATTCCCTCCTGCCACACAGACAGGATTTCGAACTTGTAAGATGGTTGTAGCAACCGGATTTTTTGACGGTGTCCACATCGGGCACCGTCTTGTAATCTCCCAGCTTGTTGAACAGGCGAAGACATTCGGGGATGAAAGCCTCGTGGTGACATTTTGGCCCCATCCCCGGAATGTACTTCAGAAAGAGGCGCATTCACTGCGTCTTTTGTCCTCTCTTGAGGAAAAGAAGGAAATGCTGAAAGGACTTGGCGTTGACCGGGTTGAGGTTCTTCCCTTTACCCGGGAATTCAGCCGTCTGTCTGTCCGGAACTATCTCTCCGAGTATGTGATCGGAAAGTTCTCAGGCACCAGGATTGTCCTCGGCTATGACAACAGATTCGGCTGCGAGAATGATTCCGAGAATATCGGCACTGTAGCCTCTGAACTCGGTCTTGAGGTCGTGAATGCCCCTTTGTGCTCATCACAGACAGGTATGGCAGTCAGCTCAACCTGGATCAGAGCAATGATTTCCGCCGGTGACGTGGAGGGGGCATCCTCCCTTCTTGGCTACAATTACAGTCTTCTGGGAGTCGTGGTCTGCGGAGACCGCATCGGCAGGACCATCGGTTTCCCGACTGCGAATATGCAGTTGTATGAGCCTCTGAAACTTCTGCCGGCCAACGGAGCATATCTGGTCAAGGTCTCCGTCCTTGGCGAGGAAAGGTTCGGAATGTGCAACATCGGAGTGCGTCCGACCCTCAGGCTCGGGAATGCCACCACGATAGAAACGCATATATTTGACTTTGACCAGGATATATATGGCCTCGACCTTCGTGTCACCTTCCTTCGCCGTATCAGGCCGGAGGTGAGGTTTGATTCCCTTGAGGCTTTGAGGGCCCAGCTGGAGGAGGACAGACGGGCAATATTTTCGGAGTTGGCGTAAATTGAAGGATAATGCCTGTTCTTTGAAAATATTTACTATCTTTGCAAATGACGAGGGTTCTGTGTAGGAATACAACAGGACTCCTTTTTAATTATGTAACAAAAACAATATTTTATTATGGCAGTACATTATATGACCCAGGAGGGTCTTGACAAATTGAAGAAGGATCTTGCTGACGCATTGGCGCAGCGTCCTGTGATATCTGCCCAGATTGCAGAGGCGAGAGACAAGGGAGATCTTTCCGAGAATGCTGAATATGAGGCTGCAAGGGAAGCTCAGGGGCTTCTGGAACTTAATATTTCCAAACTTCAGGACCTTGTTGCGAACGCACGCGTAATCGACGAGTCTCAGATTGGAACTGACAAGGTACAGATGCTCAACAAGGTGAAAGTGAAGAATCTGAATGTGGGTTCGGTGATGGAGTTCACCCTCGTGGGAGAGAACGAGGCCGACTTCGCACACGGAAAGCTGGCAGCCACGACTCCTATCGGGAAAGCCCTTATGGGCCACTCCAAGGGCGATGTGGTTGAGGCTCACGTTCCGTCAGGAATAATGAAATTCGAAATCCTTGACATCACTCTTTAGGTTATGGCGACGATTTTTACCAGAATTGCAAAGGGAGAGATTCCTTCTTACAAGGTTGCGGAGAGCGAGGATTTCTACGCTTTCCTCGATATAGCCCCTCTTGCCAAAGGTCACGTGCTGGTCATCCCGAAGAATGTGGAGGATGACTACATATTCAACCTTGATGAAAAGACATATTCAGGCTTGTGGGCCTTTGCCCGCAAGGTGGCTGCGGCACTCAGGAATGCCGTGCCTTGCAAAAGGGTAGGGGTCGCCGTACTGGGAATGGAAGTCCCCCACACCCACATCCATCTCGTCCCTCTCAACAGTGAGTCGGATATGGATTTTCGTAAAGCCAAACTTGAACTGACACCGGAAGAGTTCTCTGCGGTGGCTTCCTCAATATTGAAGGAATATGAAAAACTGTAAAATCGTTCTGAAGACGGCTGCAATGTGCGCCGTCTTGTTTCTTGCATCATGCTCCAGGAATGCATCGGTAAGGGGAACCTTGCAGCAGGCTCCGGATTCAGACATTGTCGTCAGACTTCTTGACGTCAACAGATA
>CAMEBJ010000024.1 GCA_945912085.1 uncultured Bacteroidales bacterium
CGGGCTACCTCCAGGTCAGAATGCCCTGCGGTATGGCCTGTGCTTGCAGGACCGACTCCAGGAGCATTCGCATCCTCACCAAATACGGCCAGACCAGTTTCCCGACCAACACCAACGGCTTTTCCGCAAGGGGCTATGACCTCTACATCCGCCAGGACGGGCGCTGGCTCTATGCCGCGTCGGGAGTGGCATCCGACTCGAAGCTGGACAAGCCTTTCGGCCTGATATCCGATATGGACGGTTCGATGCACGAATGTCTCCTATATTTCCCTCTTTACAGTGAGGAATATTCAATAAAGGTGGGAGTCGAGGAAGGCTCGACCATCGAAGCCGTCGAAAATCCTTTCCGTCATCGCATTGCCATCTGGGGTTCAAGTTACACCCACGGTTCAAGTACCTCCCGCTCCGGTATGGCCTATCCGGCCCAGTTCTCAAGGATGACCGGACTCCAGCTGCTTTCCCTCGGATGCAGCGGCAACTGCAAGCTTCAGAACTATTTTGCAGACGTGCTCTGTGATGTCGAGGCGGACGCCTTCATTTTCGATTCATTCTCCAATCCGCGTGCAGATATGATCCGGGAGAGGCTCGTGCCGTTCATCGACAGGATGATAGAGGCTCACCCGGGAGTCCCTATGATTTTCCAGCAGACCATCTACAGGGAGAAACGCAACTTCAATGTGGAAGAGGATGCGAAGGAACAGGCAAAGATGGATATGGCGGCTGCAATCTTCAAGGAGTTGAAATCCACGAAGGAAGGCCGCAAGAAGTACAGGGATGTCTATTTCATCTGTCCGGATGCGGTTGCAGCAAACCGCCTTGCCACGGTTGATGGAGTTCACCCGGACAACTACGGCTACACCCTCTGGGCGGAATCCATCCGCAAACCTGTGCTGAGAATTCTTGCGAAGTACGGAATCAATTAAGCCTTCTCCCAAAGATAGACCTTGTCGGAGCGTCTAAGGCGACTTTCTTCGATTGCCTTGCAGGCGGACTCGGAGCAGCCGTCACCGCACAGGCCCTCTTCTTTCTCGCGGACTCCTGCAGAGACCTTGCTCCAGTCGATGGGAACCGAGCAGTAAACGCCTTTGGAGGCTTCCTGGACGGGTTTAAGGTCAACGCGGATTTCAGGAACGGTGTACTCGACCACTCCCGTTGTGGGGCCGATAATCAGAATCCTGTCACCCACCTTCAGGCTGGCGGACTCCACGAGAATCTCCGCAACGGAGAGTTTCCCGAACCAGTTTGTGACTTTCCCGCTGTAAACTTTTTTGCGGGTTGCCTTGCTGCCATAGACTTCGCTCCACTCCCCGAGCCTTGCGCCCTGGTAGTAGCCGTCCCAGAATCCTCTGTTGAAGACCTCTGACAGTTCGGCTTTCAGGCTGGTCGCCAACTCGGGGGAATATTCGCCTGCGCAGACTGCATCCGCGGCCTTCCGGTAGCAGGAGACCACCTTCTTGACATATTCCGCAGGCCTTGCCCTGCCTTCAATCTTGAAGACAGTCACTCCTGCATCTATGATTTTGTCCATGAACTCTATTGTGCAGAGGTCCTTGGGAGACATTATGTACTTGTTGTCCACCAAAAGGCTGTTGCCTGTCTCAAGGTCGGTCACCTCGTAGCCCCTGCGGCAGATCTGGTAGCATGAACCCCTGTTCGCCGAAGCGCCGTACTCGTGCAGACTCAGGTAGCATTTCCCGGAAACGGCCATGCAGAGGGCCCCGTGGGCGAACATCTCGATTCTTACCTTCTTCCCGGAAGGGCCGCAGATGTTTTCCCTGTCGATGGCCTCACTGATTTCCCTGACCTGGCTCAGGTTCAGTTCCCTTGCCAGCACAATCACGTCGGCAAAGGCGGCGTAGAACCTCAGGGCTTCCACGTTCGAAATGCTCAACTGAGTGGAAATGTGCACTTCCAACCCTATGCTGCGGGCGTATGCGATGGCGGCCATATCGGAAGCGATTACGGCGCTGACTCCAGCCTTCATCGCCGCGTCAAGAGCCTTCCGCATATCCTCAAGGTCGTTGTCGTAAAGTGTTATGTTCAAGGTGAGATAGGTCTTCACTCCCGCCCCGGAGCAAAGCCTGACTATTTCGTCGAGGTCTTCCGCCTGGAAATTGTTTGCGGAATGCGACCTCATGTTCAGCCTGTCAATCCCGAAATAGACCGAATCGGCCCCAGCCTGTATCGCTGCCGTCAGGCATTCGAAATTGCCTGCCGGAGCCATTATTTCCAAAGTCTTCCTGTCCATCTGAAGATGCTCCTGAATCCTCCCTTCCTTCATCCCGTCCATCCGTCATTTAGTCCTTCCGATGAGCCTGTCGGCATAGCGATGGAGAATCTCATACCTTACCTTCCCCAGTCCCAGCATCCCGGCATAGTCCATTGCCTGCGCGTGAAGCTTGATTATTTCATATTTCGCATCCTCGTCAACACCGATGGCCTCATATATTTCCTTGACCTTCGCGAACTTGGCCTGCGGGTCAGAATTCATTTCCATTGCCCTCAGCAATGCTGCCTTCCCGTGTGAGGCGTCAATCACTCCCGACTTCTCCATCTCTCCGCTCTTCTCAAGCGCACGGACAAGCAGCCAGGTCTTCTTGTTGTTGGCGATGTCCCCTCCGAGATTCTTTCCGAAGATTTTCGGGTCACCGAAGGTGTCGAGATAGTCGTCGGCAATCTGGAAGGCCAGGCCGAGGGAATAACCGAACTTGTACATATAGTCGCAGATGAGCGGGTTCTGTCCGGCAATCAGCGCACCCATCTTCGCGGAGCAGGCAATCAGGACAGCGGTTTTCAACCCGATCATCTTCATATATTCCGCCATAGGAATCTCCTTGAGAGTCTCGAAATCCATATCGTACTGCTGACCCTCGCAGACCTGTGCCGCAGTTGTGGTGAAAAGTTCAAGTACCTGAGGCAGAACCTCTTTCGGGGCCATTGCCATTCTTCTCCAACTGTCGATTGACATCACGTCCCCTGAGAGGATGGCGGTGTTGGCGTCCCATTTTTTCCAGACAGTCGGCATGCCGCGCCTCAGGTCGGCATTGTCCATAATGTCATCGTGCAGAAGGGTGAAACTGTGGAAAATCTCGAGGGCTGCAGCTGGCTCAAGAATCTCTTCGGAAAAGGCATCCTTAAACAGGGCGTATGATGTGAGGCACAGTCTCGGGCGGATTCTCTTGCCCCCAATTGAAATCATATACCTCAACGGGTCGTACAACCCTGCCGGTTCCTGTGTGAACTCAAGTTCCCTGAACATCTTGTCCAGGGTCTCCTCAATCTGTGTCTCGTTTATCATATATAATCCTCAAATTTGTTGATTTGTCCTCCGTGATGCCTTTAAAGGCAGTTGTCCGGCTTGCAAAGCACACGGCAGAAAGCAAATATAATACTAAATTTGTTTATATTTGCGCTTTGCCAAAATATTTGCGATTTGAGAAACGATGAATGCGACCGTTGTAAAACATACCGGCAGCCACTACCTCCTGTCCGAGTTGCCTGAATGGAATCTCTTTCCTGCAGTTCTCAGGGGGCGTATGCGTCTGGGAGGTGACTCTTCCACCAACCCTGTTGCAGTGGGGGACAAGGTCGAGTATGAGACCGGTGACGACGGGATGGCGGTAATCACAAAGGTGCTCCCGCGCTCAAACTATGTCATCAGGAAGTCCACGAATCTCTCCCGCCAGTCTCACATCATCGCGGCCAACGTGGACACGGCCTTCATTGTGGTAACCCTGGATTTCCCACAGGTCAAACTCCCTTTTCTGGACCGTCTGCTGGTCAGTTGCGAGGCCTACGGTGTCCCTGCGGTAATCGTTCTGAACAAATGCGACCTCTATGCGGGAGGATATGAAGAAAGTCTCGGGTCATTCAGAAGAATCTATGAGGGAGCCGGTTACCGGGTTCTTCCCGTGTCTGCGAAAACAGGCGAAGGCATAGGAGAATTGCGGAATATGGTCAGGGGGGAGTCCCCTGCGGAACAGAGCACCCGCATCTGCCTCTTCTCCGGAGTTTCCGGGGTGGGGAAGTCCTCTCTCATAAAAGCCCTTGACCCGGACCTCGAACCCCGTGTCGGAAACATATCCACAGCCCATCTTCAGGGTCGTCACACCACAACTTTCTATGAGATGTACCGCCCCTCTTGTGGAGGATTCATCATTGACACTCCCGGAATCAGGGGATTCGGCCTGGTGGACGTGGATGCGGATGAAATCGCCACCTATTTCCCTGAAATGCTCCGGGCCTCGGGAAACTGTCGGTTCACGCCCTGTACACATACCCACGAGCCGGGCTGTGCGGTAAAAGCTGCCGTTGAGGACGGCAGCATCAGCATTGAGCGCTACAATTCCTACCTCGGAATGCTCGACGAAGAGAAGAAATACCGTTGAGTCCTACTTCCATCCCTGCGCCCGCAAAGGCAGTTCAACCCCGTCAGGAGTAACCAGAACTGCCCCAACCTCAGGTTTTGCGAGGTGGCCGATGATGTCGAATGTCTGGAAGTCGTGGCGGAATTTGTCATGGTTGCCGATCGGAATCGTGAAAAGCAGCCTGAAGTCATCCCCGCCGTTGAGGGCTGCGGAGACCGGATCGATGTCCAACTCCTTGCCCAGGTCGAAGGACCTGCCTGCAAACGGAATCCTCTCGACATAGATTTTCGCGCCGAGCCCACTGTCCCTTGTGAGCCTTTTCACTGCATCCGAAAGACCCCTGGTGATGAAATACCCGAAGGACGGAATGATTCCCGCATCCTCCATCTGCGAAAGGATGTTGCCTGAGATGGACGGTTTCAGATATGCTCCGATGAAATTCTTGTAGTCGTCCAGTTTCGGCTGGCTGAGGTCGTCCTTTGTCTTGTCGAACTTCCTCTTCTCCCTTTCGAGAATGGCCTGTCCGAAATATGCGGCCCCGAGATTGTCCGAGACGCAAATCAGGTCCATACTCTTTGCCGCAGGTCTTCTTTTCCCCATCAGGAGAGATGTCTCTCCCGTGGCGGAAATGCTGATAGCCAGTCCGTTGGGAGAAGGCGTCAGGTCAAGTGTCACCTGTTTGTAACCGTGCTCGCGTGCTGCTGCCACAACACCCTCCCAGACCTCTTTGATTTGAGGGAAATCCAGTTTCGCCGACACGCATATTCTCACGTCGAGAGTCCTCGGATGGGAAAATTCGGCGTAGAGTTCTCCGGTGACTCCAACTACGCATTTGTAGCCGAGATGTTTCAGCGGGAAATATGTCAGGTCAAAATCAATTCCTTCGATGAATGTCCTTGAATGTGCTCCGACATAGCATTTCCCCCCTGTTTCGAACCAGCTGCTCTCAAAAGGTTTGAAAGGTGTACCCCTGTAAAGTTCCGCAATTGCTTCTACCCTTCCGAGAGAAGCGAAAGTCTCTTCTGCCATAAAGGATGATATATTTATATATGTATAGATATATAAACTGAAAAGCGGTGTCGTTCCGTTGGAACAAGCACCGCTTCTTCAAGTCGGGGTACTGTGACTCGAACACAGGACCCTCTGGTCCCAAACCAGATGCGCTAGCCAACTGCGCCACACCCCGATTTCCTTTTCTTTCGAATTGGACTGCAAAGATACATATCTTTTTTGAATCTGCAAAACTTTTCGAAAAACTTTTCCCTTATGGTGCTGAATATTTTTGAAGAATCCTTAACTTTGTCCCTCGCGAACACACGGGAAAAGGTTTATGATAAGGGCAGAAAACATCAAAAAATCATTTGGCAGCCTGCAGGTGCTCAAAGGCATCAGTCTGGAAGTATCCAAATCCGAGGTCATTTCCATAATGGGGGCCTCCGGTGCCGGAAAATCCACATTGCTCCATATCCTGGGAACCCTTTCCCGTCCTGATTCCGGTTCTCTCGAAATCGACGGGACCGATGTTCTGAAACTCTCTGCAAACGCTCTTTCCGCATTCAGGAACAAAAAAATAGGCTTTGTCTTTCAGGCACATCACCTGCTTCCCGAATTCACTTCGCTAGAGAATGTGATGATTCCGGCCCTCATCGGGGGAACGGGCCAGAAGGAGGCCCGCAGCACGGCTCTTGCCCTTCTTTCCGACCTCGGTCTGGCGCAGCGCATTTCCCACAAACCTTCGGAACTTTCAGGCGGCGAGCAGCAGAGGGTTGCTATTGCAAGGGCCCTTGTGAACAGCCCTGCAGTCCTTTTCGCCGACGAGCCTTCAGGCAACCTCGACAGCCGCACCAAGGAAGATCTCCACAATCTCTTCTTCTCCCTGCGCGACAGGTACGGCCAGACAATCGTCATAGTCACCCACGACCCGCAATTGGCAGCGATGTGCGACAGGACCCTTTTTATGAGGGACGGATTGTTCTCGGATGAAAACCTCTGACAGCGGTGGGAGAGTTCAGATTCAAACAATTCACGGTGAGGAACGAAGCCTCGGCGATGAAGGTCAACACCGACGGAGTCCTTCTGGGTGGAGCCCTGACCCTTCTTCCATCCGACAGATGTCTGCTGGATGTGGGGACCGGAACCGGGACAATCGCTCTGATGGTCGCGCAGAGGTTGTGCGGAATGTTGAATATTTCGCAAATTAACAAAGGTATATTCAACATTCATGCAATCGATTCCGACATCCCTTCCGCCACTGAGGCTGCTCTCAATTTCAATGTCTCTCCTTGGAGAGAAAATTTGGCGGCCTCCCACTGCCCGCTTGAGAACTACGAACCCGAACTTGCCTTTGACCTGATTTTCTCCAATCCTCCATTCTTCGAGTCTTCACTCAAGGCCCCTGACCCCCGCAGGCGCTCTGCAAGGCACACCGGAACGCTTTCCTACAGGGAAATCCTCGCCTTTGCCTCCCGGCATCTTTCGCCCTCGGGACGTGTTTCCCTCATCCTTCCTGCCGACTGTGAAAGGGAACTTCTGATGAATGCAGCTGCCCTTGGGCTTCATCCGTTCCGGATTCTTCAGGTGGGCACTGTCCCCGGCAAGCCGTTCTCAAGAATCATCGCGGAGTTTTCCCGCCTCTGTTCTCCCGCCCCTGTCCGCGAGGAAATGTTCATCCACTGCGGCAACGGCGGTTATTCCGAGACCTACCGCTCCCTGCTGAAAGATTTCCTGATCATATTCTGACATATTGAAGGAATATGGCTATATTTGCCCTATCGGTTATTTTTTGAATATACCATAATAATCATAATTATGTTTGGGAAAGAAATATACATCTCCCGCCGCAACCGCCTGACCTCCCTGATGTCGGAGTGTGCGGAGCAGGGCAGAAGAGGCATAGCTCTCTTTTTGGGAAATATCGAAGCCCCTCAGAACTACAGGGGCAATGACTACAAGTTCCGTCAGGAAAGTTCTTTTCTCTATTACTGGGGAATCGACGAGCCGGGTTTTGCGGCTATCCTGGACCTCGACGCAGGTGAGGCTGCCCTGTACGGGAACGATGTGGACATGGATGACATCATCTGGATGGGACCTCAGCCGACGGTTGCCTCCAAGGCCGAACTCATCGGAGCTGACTCGTGGGCTCCGGTTTCCGCATTTGACGAGGCAGTCCGCAGAGCCATTTCGCAGGGCCGTCCTGTGCATTTTCTCCCGCCTTCACGCTATGCCAACACAATGCGCATCTCATCTCTGCTGGGACTTTCCGCAGAGGATGTCCGGACGAAGAAACCTTTCAGCGAAAAGACTGAGGGCGCATCAGAGGAATTGGTGAAGGCTGTCATTTCAATGCGTCTTGTCAAGGAAGACTGTGAAATCGAGGAAATTGACAAGGCTTGCGAAATAGGTTACCTGATGCACACGGCCGCAAGGCAGGGATGCCGCCCGGGTGTCCTTGAGCAGGACATTGTCGGGGTGATGGACGGGGTGACCCTCTCGAAAGGCTGGGGGACTTCCTTTGCAACGATTCTCTCACAGAACGGAGAGACCCTCCACAATCACTCCCATCATCAGATTATCACCCCGGGACGCCTCCTCCTGGTCGATGCCGGGGCGGAAAGCAACACGCACTACGCATCGGATTTCACAAGGACCTATCCTTGCAGCGGTAAATTCACACCGAAGCAGAAAGATATCTACGACATAGTCGAGTCCTGCAACGCCCTGGCCTTTGAGATGGCACGCCCGGGGATAGCCTACAGGGATGTTCATCTGGCAGTTGCCGCAAGGATGCTCGACGGGCTGAAAACCGTCGGAATCGTCATGGGAGATGTCTCCTCGATGGTCGAGGCGGGTGTCGCAGGTTTGTTCATGCCTCACGGTCTGGGACACAATATGGGAATCGACGTGCACGATATGGAGGACCTCGGGGAGAATCTCGTGGGATATGACCCTGACCAGACGCGTTCCTCCCAACTCGGCCTGGGAAGCCTCAGGATGGCGCGCAGACTCCGTCCGGGCAATGTCGTGACTGACGAGCCGGGAATATATTTCATCCCTGCCCTGATTTCCAAATGGAAAGAGGACGGCCTTGCCGCAGACTTCGTCAATTACTCCCTTCTCGAGTCCTCATACTTCGATTTCGGAGGTATCCGCCTCGAAGACGACGTCCTGATTACCCCGGATGGCGCACGCCGTCTTGGATTCCGCCGCCTTCCAATAAAATCCTCTGAGATTGAGGAGGTTATGGCTGCAGAACGCAATTAATCTTCAAAAATTGGAATTTCGGTACGGTCACCTGGTCATCCGCACGAAAATGCTCAGCGGCAGGTTCTTGCCGTAGGCATCCTTAAGGACGAGTTCGCCGCAGTCAATTGACTTGCAGGCCGTTTTCAGACAGAAAGCCTGTTTTACGAGGGTCTCGCCGAGGATGGCCGAGTAGCCGTTCGAGTAGAGGTTCAGCACTAGGAAACTGTCGGTCGGGGCAAGGATGGCACTCACCTCCGTGAGCATTTCGAAAAGGCATTCGTCCAGTTTCCATTTCTCACCGTCCGGACCGTGGCCGTAGGCGGGAGGGTCCAGGATTATGCCCTGATAGGTGTTCCCTCTGCGGGCCTCGCGTTTGGCGAATTTCATTGCATCCTCCACGACCCAGCGGATATTGTCCAGATTGCTGTTCTCCATATTTCCCCGGGCCCAGGTCACAACCTGCCTTACGGAATCCAGATGGGTGACATCCGCTCCTGCTGCCTTTGCGGCAAGGGATGCCGCTCCCGTGTAGGCGAAAAGGTTCAGAACCTTCGGCCTTGGTTTCCCCTCAGCCTGTGCCTTTTGCACCAGTGCTGAAGTCTCACGGTAGATGAACTCCCAGTTCGGTGCCTGCTCAGGGAAGACTCCCACGTGCTTGAAAGCCGTCAGACCAAGCCTCAGGGAGAAATTCAGACCTTCCTGTTCGCCCTTGTAGCGGATCATCCACTGGTCTTCAGTCCTGCCTTTTTTCTCCCAGGTTCCGCTGTCCTCTTTCCCAGCCTTCCCGAATCCGGCACCGCTGCGGAAAGTCACGTCAGTGGCGCGTTTCCATTCCGCCTCAGACAAAGTCTTGTCCCACAATGCTTTCGGCTCAGGTCTGCGCAGTACATATCTGCCGAACCTCTCCAGTTTTTCAAAATTCCCGGAGTCGAGCAGCTCGTAGTCCTTCCAACTGCGTGAGGGTGATTCCAAAGTCATAGAAAATATGGTTTAGATATATACTATTATATAATACATCATCATTCCCGTTACCACGAGCTTCATTCCTGTTCCTGTTATGAAGCCGAGGAAGGCTCCCATAGCGGATTTCAATGCGCCCGAAGCATCTTTCCCGGACCAGATGATTTCAGCAAGGAAGGCTCCGAGGATGGCCCCCAGAATCATTCCCACGGGAGGGATGAAAAGTCCGGCAACCATTCCGAGCATAGTCCCGATTGACCCTGCCTTCGTTCCTCCGGTTGCCTTCGTAAAGAACATCGGAATCACATAGTCAAGAACGGTCACGACGATGGTCACCCCGAGCCAGACAAGCAGGAAGGTCAGGCTCATTGCCTGGGCGTCACCGTCGGTCCCCCCGAGAAAGTACATTATCAGCAGGCCAATCCATCCCAGAGGCGGTCCCGGAAGAGCAGGAACGATGCTTCCGACAATTCCCAGGATTCCCAGAATGATTGCGAGGATTGTGAGGAATATGTCCATAATTATTCAGTTTCGTCGTATTTCACAATCTTCTCAAGTTCTGCCTGAATGCTGTCAGCCTGTTCCTTGTGGCCGTTCTGCTCCAGCACATCCGCCAGGTAGAAGATGTAGCGGCAGGTCTCCTCGAAATTGGACTGGGCGTAGTCGTAGAACCCGAAATAGAAATTCGCCGAGACCATCAGTTCGGAGGCGAACCTCTGTGCAAGGTCGAGTGCCTTCTCCGATGCTCCAACCGCATAGTAGGTCGCAATCATCTCGAACACGTTGTGCTCGTTGATGAAGCCCAGGTAGGACATGTCCAGAGGGAATGAGGACTCCGGAACGCATTCCTGGCATTTGTCAAGAAGTTCCTCCGCTTTGTCGTTCATCCCGGCCTTGACCATTTCCTTGGCGCAGTTCACGAACACCCCTCTTTGCGACATAACTCCGCAGAAAGTGTAGAGATTCTGGTAATCAACGAAATAATCATCCCTCTTGAGGTCATCCCAGGTGAACACTCCGGTCATCTTCCTGTACAGGTCGTCTGCATCGGCAAAGCCGATTTCGGTCTGTTTCATTTTGTTCCTGATCGGAACAAATTTGAAGGAGAATCCCTCGTATTGGAGATATTCCTTTATGCCCATATTGATGTCCCCACCCATGTTCAGCATATTTATAGGTCTGTCCCACTGATAGTTGGACAGCAGGTCAAGCATAAAGAGTTCCGGCTTTGAGAGATATTCCTTGTCCTTCGGGATGTTGAGGACAATCTCATCCGGAATCAGGTCGGCATACTTCTCATCGAGAATCCCGTACTTGAGAACGTTCTCCTTGTTTACAGGCAGACTGATTCGGCGTGACATTATGTAGTCCACCTTCCGTCCGCTCTGCAGCGGAAGTTTTGCCTCCGGGTGCTTGAAGACATCCATCACCGTTTTGATAGGGATGACGGTTTCCCTTGTGTCATAGATGAATATGTACTCATTCGTGCCGTAAAGGTACTGCTCCGGTCCGATGGTCAGCGGCAGAGGCTTGGATTCGTTGCAGGCATACTTCATCTGGTCTATATGCCAGTCTGTTCCGAGAAGGGAAGTGTTGCAGATTCTGACATCGGTCCTGATTTCCTCGACCTCCTGGGCGTACCACAGAGGGAAGGTGTCGTTGTCACCGTGGGTAATCAGG
>CAMEBJ010000025.1 GCA_945912085.1 uncultured Bacteroidales bacterium
CTCATCGGTTTTGACGGCGGGGACACCTACAGGATTATGACCCCTGTAATTTCACAGATGTACCAGGAAAACCGTGAAACGGCCTACGATGCCTACACGATGCTTTGTGAAATGATGTATTCCAATGTTCCCGGCAGCAGAATCGAAATTGAACCCCGCATTGAAATGGGGGGGTCCTCTGTCCGAGGGAAGTAAACAAATATGACCTCACGGTCGTTGCTGACAATGAGGTCATATATTGATTCTTATGCCAATCTGACAATTTGTTCCATTTTGTCAAATTGTTGTTCCATACTTTGCAACAATTTGTACTGAGCCCTGGTCCTCACGAGGTTGTGCTCGGGATACTTCGTCTTGTAGTAGGTGTCCCCGTCGATGTAGTCCATCAGGAAGCGGAGAACCTGCTCGAAGGTGATGTAGCGGGCGGAGAAGGCGAGATAGTCCAGTTCGCTCTTTGTCATCGTGCCTTTGCGCTGTGACAGATAGCCCTTGGTGTAGGCTTCGAAAAGCTCAAGTGACATAGAGACCTTCGAAAGGTCCTGATCATCCTCGGCACCAGTGTTGGTGTAGGAACGGATTGCGTCACCGAAATCATTCAGGGATGTGCTGCTCATACAGGTGTCAAGGTCAATCACGCAGAGAACCTCACCGTCCTTGTCGAAGAGAATGTTGCTGATTTTCGTGTCATTGTGGGTGACCCTTGTCGGAATCGTGCCGTCCTCCACAAGACTCCAGAACTCAAGCATCTCTTTCCTGCGGCTTTCAATCCAGCTGATTTCCTCCGCAAGGTCCTTGACCCTTCCTGCTGCATCGCGTCTGATGGCCTCGTCCCACTGGGTAAATCTCCAGCGGATGTTGTGGAAACCTTTGATGGTCTCGGTCAGGGGAGTGGTGAAGTCTGCCAGCTGGGACTGGAACTTGCCGATACCTTCGCCTCCTTTGTAGGCAAGGGCAGGGGTGTCGGCTTTCTCGTAGGTAATTGACCCCTCGATGAAGAGGCACATCGCCCACCAGTTGCCCTTAGGGTCCTTGTAGTAGAGGTCGTTGTAAGGCATTGCAGCTTCTTCAGAAGTGATGCTTTCCGGCCTTCTGCGGGTGACTGTAAGCACTTCCCTCAGGGGGTCTCCACCAGCGGCCTCGACTTTTGCCCTGATGTGGGCTGTCACAAGATCGATGTTGTGCATCATTCCCGGCACATCGGGGAAGACTATGTGGTTCTTCCTCTGGAGGATGTAGCGGGGTGATTTCCCGACTTCGCTCGAGATGGCAGTTGTGCCGTCCGGAGTAGTTGTGACGATGAAGGTGTCATTAATGAAGCCGGGGCCGAGGGCTTTTATTCCCCCGACCTTTCCGGCTGTGTCAAATCTGGAAACTATGTCCAGAAGTTCCTTTTCGGTGTACATTCTTTGTCAGTTTTTTAAGATTACCTCTTGGCTCCGTACTCTGCGTAAGCTGCGTTCGGAACGAACTTACCCTCGGCAGCATTGAATGTTCCGCCTGCAAACGGGTCTTCAGTGAGTTTCTTCACATCAACTGCTCCTTCAAACGCGTTACCCATTCCACCACTGAATGCCTGCCACTGTTTAACCTGGTCTGACTTGTATCCGATGTTGTTTGTAAATACTCCTGATGTCGGCATCTGAGTTACTCCCTGGATGATAGGGAAATACTTGTCAGCTGCTACATTGGTGAAGAAAATATTGTCTTCAATATAGACTGCATTAAATTTGTCAGCGTACAAATAGGCCCCGTTTGCAATTGCGTTAATGAATGTATTTCCTTTAAGAGTAATTTTATTGGCTGTTCCAAGAACAGTATTGATGATTTTGAAATCTTTGGATGCAGAATTGTCGGTTGTACAATAGACGAGACAGTCTCTTAAAATGATATCTCCAAAAGCAGGATTAAAGTCCTTGCCAACACTTACTAAATATTGTTGTGATGCAACAGGAAGTGCAATGTCACATTTGTTGAATACAACTTGGCCTACAGAGCGGGCATTGCCTCCTGAATAAATTAGAGGTTTCCCTGTGGTTGGTTTTATGAAGCAATCCTCAAATGCAACTTTGTCGAATACTCCATCAGCATTTACATAAATGGAATAACCAGAAGTCATTTTGCTTGCATCTAACAGAATGCTCTTCATTACAAGACTACCAAAGACAGATGAATCTTTCCCTTTATTCAATTTAGCATATAGGGTTCCCGTCATCTTGACAGTGCTTAAACTGTTGATATCATCTCCGATAATAATCAGATTGATAATTGCTCCTGTAAATGTGAAAGTGGCTTCAACATCTTTATCAATAAAATAGATTCCATTTGCATTGATGTTTGCTGATTCAGAAGATGTGATGTGTACGGCTTCGGCCCCCGTCCAAGTATCCTTGTTATAAGCAACTCCATCAATCACGATATCTTTCCCGTCCATCCATTTTGCATAGAGGCTTGTGTAGGTCTTCTCAGTTGTCGTCCCCTCTGCCGAAACCACTTCTCCCAGCACATCTCCGTTGAACGGCAGCACGAAGACCTTGTAGGTAGTCTCTCCTGTGAGCTCTGCGACTGTGAATGATGCAGTGGCAGCGCCTGTCTCGAACGCGATGGCTGTTCCTCCTGTGGAGATTTCCTCTGCGGTCGGAACTGTACCGTCAGACTTGATGACATACTTGCATCCTGAGAAGTCGGTGGCTGTCACGCTGAAGGAAAGGGTTGTCTCGGTTGCGCCTGTGAATGAAACCGATGCTGCAGGATGAACCTCGATTGGAGCGTCGTTGAGAGCAACTTTGATCTTTGCAGTTGTGGTGAATCCTTTTTCTGAGACTGCGAGGATTGCAATGTCCGTGCGACTGTCTGCTGCAACCGCCTTTGTTGATGCGGCAGGAGCAGTCACAGTCAGGGTAGCTCCCTCAAGAACCACGGCCCAGCTTTCACTTGGTTTTGCGACAATCACTGCTGAAGCGACACCGCTCTGGTCAACCGAGAATACCTTGGTCTCTTCCCTGTCGAATGTGTAGAGTCCAGTTGCTGCTGCTCCGTTGTCCAGAATGTTGAACCAGAAGTCTGAGACAATCGGGAGAGTGTAGTATTTCGTGTCTCCCTTGAGTTTGATTTCCAGAGTCTTGCCGTCTGCGCTGAGTTTCACGTCCTCAAAGAATGAGTCCGCAGCGTCAGAAGCGCTTGCTTTTACAGGATTTCCCGATGCATCCTTCACCTGGGTTGCTCCTGTTCCGTAATCCACGGTCCAGTAGCCGTTTGCATCCACTCCGAACACAGGCGTCTTACCATCGGTCCCGAGTGCCTTTACAGGATTTCCCGCAGCGTCTTTAACCGGGACATAACCTTTGCCGTCCTTGTAGTCAACTGTCCAGTAACCCTCTGAGTTTATGCTAAGGGCAGGAGTCTTGCCCTCTCCAATCACGCCGTCATTAAGGGTAAGGATTGTCCCGTCGCTGAGTTCCACGGTCCAGGTGTTCTCAGTAGTGTTGTGCGTGGCGCTTTTGATTGTGGTCGCATTCCTTAGTTCCTGGAGTGCGATGACATTTTCATTCAATGTCTTGATTTGTGTCTCAAGTGCAGTTACCCTGCGCTCCTGAGAGTCCAGATCGTTTTCGGTCGAACTCCGGGCAGTACAGGACACGCTGGCAAGTGTTAGCATCCCCGCTGCGCTAATCATCAGGTAGTTCGAAATTTTCATTTTTATAAATATTTGTTTGTTGTTCGGAAATATATAACGTAAATATATGATAAATTAAGAATATCTTATTTAAGTGAATTCAGCCACGCAGGAACGACTCCTGTTCTGCGCCTGAGCTGTTGCTCGTAGAGGGACTCCGGACTGACAAAGCCTCCCGGATTGTTGAGCCTTTTGACCTGGGTCTCGTCAAACACCTGCCCGTAGTCAGAAGTGAATCCCACGATGACGGGTGGCAGGAATTTCCACCAGGAGCCCGTCCACCATTTGAATTTGCCGTCCACATCGGATGACTCTCCAAGCTTGTTGGTGGTCGTGGCGTGGAAGTTCCAGATTGTGAGGTCCGCAAGGTGGTGAGGCTGCTGGGCGATGTCACCTCCCTGTCGGAATCTCATCCAACCACCCTCGCAGCAGTCAATCAGAGTGGCGCGAGGCTGGGTTGCATGACACTCGAAGCAGCTGTCATCACCCCAGCGCAGTCTCCACAAGACTGTCCCAATGCTCTGCTTTGATACTCCACAGGCGTGATATTGCCCTGCATTCTCAAGATAGAGTGACATGGAAGGCACGCCTGCATCAGTTATTGCATATCCTTTGGTAAGGTCGGTCACCGCTCCGATGAAGACTCGCGACGAACCCTGGGAACGGATTGCCGCATGTCCCCTGTTGCCGGTGATGTTGATGTCGTAGGCTGAGACATTGGCACAATTGGTAATCGAGCAGGCTTCGCTCACATCCTCGAAATCAACCCTGCGCATCCACGAGTCGGTCAGTCTGACCATTGTCAGAGGTTTGTAGGCTCCGTCATCCTCGTAGGAACCGTGATGGTGGAAATTTTCCTTGGCGTGGCCCTTGAACTTCAGGTCCTCCACACCGACTCCGGAGTAATTGGCGTACTGCTGGACTTCCCATCCCCATTTTGCCTCGACCTCGTGCATTATCGGCTCGACGAAGGTCAAGGTCTTGCCGTTGATGCTTTTGATCTGATGATAGTCAATCACCTGAACCCCGACATCCCTTAAATTTGCCATAGTGCTCTCGATGGAGTATGGTGCCAGCTCCTGTGAAATCAGTTCACTGTCATTGTTCTTCAGCCAGAGGCAGACATACTGTCCTGTGCTGAGCCCGGCAGTGGATGCAACCTCGACACTGTATGAGCCTTTCGGGGCATCTGCGGTGACTGTAGTCAGGGCTTTCAGACCGGTCCAGTTGGCGATGTTTATCATAGGCTCGGAACTGTAAAGCACTGTCGGGGTGTCAGTCACGCTTTTGTCCTGCATCACCAGGGTTGTCTTGTCCCTGCCTGCTCCCTTGAGAACGAAATTTCCTCCCCGGATTACAATAGGGACGCTCTCTTCAACTCCGTCCTTGACAATATTGTCGGCGGAGGTGTGAAGGATGTATTCCCCTTCAGGGAAATATATGATGGCTCTTGCATCAGCCTTGTAGGTCTTGTTGTCGGGGTCTCCTATTCCGGCGGCCTTGAGTGCGGCGTACAATGCTGCCCTGTCTGACAGCCCGTCATTCGGAACTGCGCCATAATCAGTCACGTCATAGACCGTGTAGCCCAGAGACCAGGCATCGGGAGGCGCTACCTCCCCGTGCATATAGCCTGCGTACGAGAAATCCAGAAGCACGTTTGAAGGACTTCCTGCATCGAATTCCTGATACTCCTTGCAGGCGTTCAGGTCCAGATGGATGGGATTTAGGGTGAATGTAGATGTCACCTTCTTCAGGAATCCCTTCTCTGAAACGAGCCAGAAAATGAAAGAATACTGTCCGGCAGTCCCGCTTGATGGAGCCGTGACCCTGAAAATCCCGTCGGCAATCACTCCGCGCCATCCCTCAGGCGCATCTATGACGGCATCCCTGACACCTGACATCTGCAGTTCATACTCCCGGACTTCTCCCAGGGTAATCACTTCTCCTTCATTAAAGCCTTTGACAATCAGATAGAAATCACTGTAGTACGGAACCTTCAGGACTTCCCCTGTCTTGAGCGAGAAGACCATCTCATTGCTTGATTCATCGAATTTCACATCGCTGAAAATCCTGCTCATCCCTGCTCCCGCACCTCCTGCCATCACAGGTTTGCCGAGCGAATCCAGAATCCTCTCATAGGTCTGTCCATCCTTGCTGACAGTCCAGTAACCTTCTGCGTCAACCCCGATCAGAGGGGTGGCTCCCTCTTCCTGGAATGCATTGGCAGCTCCCTCAATCACGGTCCAGGTCTCCCCGTCAAATGAAAAGATCCAGTTGCCTTCCGAATCAACACCGAGAAGAGGGGCTTCCACCGGAATCTTGTCTCCGAAGGTGATTTCGATTACCGTCCCGTCTGTCAGCTCGAGGGTGTAGCCGCAGACCGTCCCGTCTCCAAGGAACTTTTCGGTCTTGCCCACAATCCCGAGTTCACTGCGATACAATTTCCTCAGGGCTATGGCATTGTCGTTGGTTCGGGCAAGTTCCTCCTGCAGGGCATCAACCCTTGTGGAGAGATCTTCGAGCCTTGATTCTATGCCCGAAATGTCAGCGCATCCTGCAGCCGTCGTGCAGAGGACTGCGAGCGGAAGCAGAAATCCAAAGAATGAATATTTCATATTTAACACATTAAAGTCATTTTCTTAGTCTCAGAGTCATTTCCTCTGTCCTTGCTTCTGCCGTCAGCACTTCAATGAAGGTTTTCCCGTTCTCCGTGCGTCTGTCAATCTTCGTCTGCGGCCCTCCCTGCGCCGAGCGTGTGACGACGCTTTCAAGATCCCATTCCCCTTCGAGAGTCAGCCTCACCGATGTCCTTCCGCAAGGATTGTTGATCCATTCACGTCCATAGACACTCCTCTCGATTCTCCTGCCATCCTTGTCAAAGACTTCATCGGAAGGACCTTCGTAGAGCGCGAGGTCCGGATTGCTGACACTCAGAGTGAGCAATCCCTCAGAATCAATGCTGTACATCAGCATCGAAGGGGTGGCGTTGAGGACAAGGCTGTCCACACTCCCTTCCTCAAAGACCGCGCAGGCCGTCGTCTTTTCTTCCAGGTCGGTGACACTGTGCACCCTGCTGTCGCATCTGTTCATCCTGTAAGGCAGTTCCTCCTCGTATCCGGCGACCTGGGCTTCGGACGGATGCACGAGAAGAAGGTATTCGTAGGAATTCCTTTCGTCGTGTCCGATGGCTGCCTTCTCGTAGAATCCTTCTGTGGGCTTGTCCGTCTCCTCGTGGAGGGAGTGCTGCAACTGCCTGCTGAGCAGTACTTTCCCGTTCCGGACGAAATATGCGTTGCCGAAACAATCGCGCAGGACGGTCTTTTCCTTGAGAGGGGAGTCCACATGGACGGTTCCTGTCAGAGCCTTCCCGTCGAGAATGGTCGTCCCTTCCTCCGAAGCCGTGTTCTGGAACAGGGTGGTGTGCACCGGTGCGCCTTCAAGACTGTTTTCAATGTCGGAACCGAGGGCGATGATCCTGTTCCCGAAAAGGAAGAAGGACTTGCGTGCCCTGAGGCTGCCGTTGTACTTGTCGTGCTCGTGGAGTTTCATCGCGTAGGCTCCGCTCCCGCCCTTGTGGGATACCCCTCCTGCAAACCATTCGTCCGAGAGCAGCATCTCCTCGTAGCCGGAAAACTCATCCACGTTCAACACGTTTGCCTTCATTTTTTCCATCGGAATTACCGCCGCTGTAGTGCCCGGAATGTGGCACCAGTCCCAGCCGTCCACTGCGTACCCGCTTCCGAAACTGTCAATGTCAGGCTCCCTGTCGGCAAGAATCTGCAGGCTGCCGTGGGTGAGGTAACGTCCGTAGTGGTTTGCTCCCTGGTAGATTTCCGCAGACCAGAGATAGCGGCTGTGTCCTGCGACGGTAGCGAGCCATTCCCCCTGCCGGTGTGCCAGGGAGGAGTTGTAGCCGTACACGTGCGTCCCTGTCGGGGCCGCTTCGGGTCTTATTCCCTCGTTGTTGAATATTTCGGAATATTTACCATTCCGCCCTTCAAGACGGAGATATGCCCCTGCGAGTTCCCTGTCAATTGAATCCTTGCCGTCAGGTGAGCCGGCAAGGGCAAGAAGTCCGTACTGTCTCGGAATCAAGGCTCCCTTTCCGTCAGGATGCCTTCCGGACTGGGCCAGCGGGAATGATGTCTTGTTGCAGTAGAACCGCATTTCAAGGAGCGCGTCCTTCAGAACCTGATGGCTCTCCCGGGAAATGGCGAAGGCTGTTCCGCTGAGCATATAGACTGCATTGACTGCCCCGTCGAAACCTCCTGTTGCGTAGGCCGGGTAGTTCTTCCTGTGATGAAAGACGCAACCGTCCCTCTTGAAGCAGGGGAGTGTGCCCTCAGCATAGCGGAATCCGTTGTCAATCCATCTTGACAGAGCCTTCATATAGGCCTGTTTGTGCGGGCTGTCCTCCAACATCAGCAGGGATGCCACGCGTCCCATCAGCGAAGTATTGAAAGCATCTATGTCCATCCCGTCCTCCTGCGGGGCAGTTTTGACCTCCCCTACTCCTGAGAACCATTCCATCGCCTGCTGGACTTGTGACAGAAGCCCTGCATCGGCAAGGACATCACGCATAATGACCGGGGCTGTGTAGAAGTTTCTCATGCTGTAACCCAGGTGGTGAAGAGTTCCCTGCCCGCTTCCCGCGGCAAATCCCTGGTCCAGAATATGCTCGGTCATTGCCAGATACATCCTTGCAAGTTCCTCTTTTTCAGAGGAATCTTCAGACGCGTTCCACGCAAGGGCAATGCTCAGCAGATTGTCGTTGTAGGCCCTTAGCAACTGTCCGTTTGCGGCGAACTGCTTCGAGGCATCGGGAATCCCGCAGTTGATGAATGTCTCACCGTAGCGGGTGAAGAAAATCGGTTTCCCTCTTGGACTGCCGTCAGGATTGCGGTCAAGTCCGTAACTCTTGTAAATATCCCGTAACTTCTTGATTCCAGGGATTTTCTTTCCGTCGCTGACAAGGTGGATGAATCTTTCCCTCACTGTCCTGAAATCCGTCTCTGACCTTTCTCCGAGAGGCTCCTCCCTGATGTCGAGTTCCTTTTCCCAGCTGTTGTTCAGCACGAGCCAGTGGTTGGTCGTTTCCTTGTTGATGAAAGGAGCCTGCCAGTCGGGAGTGTGGTGGCGGACATCCTGGAAGGAGGATGTGATGATGCCGTCGAAAAAGAGTCTTCCGGATTTCTCTCCGGAAGGTGCGCTGACAACCACCTGATCCATACCTTCCTCCGGAGTGCCTTCCATATCCCTGTCGAATGCCACCCAGGCTCCTCTCCAGCCTGTGAATCCGAGGCCGTAGTCGAAATGGCAGCATTCCCTGCCCTGTTTCAGGAAGGAAAAGCGGAGGTTTCCTGAGAGAGGTCTTTCAGAATAGACCCAGAACACAAAGGTGGAGACCGATGTTTCCTTAGGGTCGGGATTTTCCCTCAGGTAGGGAATCTCCCCGTCAATCGAGATTGATGCGTTCCGTCCTTTCCAGGACCATTCAAGGGATTTTTCCCCGAGCTTGTTGTGAAGAGATGAAATCCCTAGCCGGGATTTGCCCCGGGCGGAAACGGGCGATGTGCCCTCTTCAAAGGAGAGCACACCGTTCCTGATTCCGAAATCCACAGGTCCCGCCTCAGCCTTGAATGTTGAGACTGAAAGCATTAGACCTGCGAGAAGTATTTGGCTGAAATGTTTGGACATTGTCCCATGCTCTTAGAGGCCCTTTTCAATCTGTCCTTTCTTGATGAGAGCCTCAAGGAGGTAGTAGTCGGCATAGTTGAGAGGAACGTCAATGTTGCTCCCGTGAGGGATGCCTCCGACTGAATGCATCAGGATGACGCCTCCGTTTGTGCCCGGCTCGGCCCTGTAGGCAGGGGAGGAGAGCGACTCGATCATCTTGTCGGCTTTTTCCTTGTAAATCTGTTTGCTGGTCAGGGTGTAAAGGTCGTAGAATGCCGAAGCCACGATTGCTGCTGAAGAGGCATCCCTGCACTCGTCAGGTTTGTTCGGAGCATCGTAGTCCCAGTAAGGAACCAGGTCCTCAGGCATATTCGGCTGGTTGATGATGTAGTTTGCAACGTTTTCAGCCTGCTCGAGATACTTAGGATCGGAAGTGTAGCGGTAGCAGGTCTCATAGCCGTAAACCGACCAGGCCTGTCCTCTTGCCCAGGCGGAATCATCAGCATAACCCTGTGCAGTGCAGCGTCCTCTGACTTCGCCTGTCTCAGGATCATAGTCAACTACGTGGTAAGTGCTGTAGTCCGGGCGGTAGTGGTTTTTCATCGTGACGTCAGCGTGGCTGACTGCTATCTGCCTGAAGGTCGGATCCCCTGAAATCTCGGAAGCCCTGAACAGGAGTTCGAGATTCATCATATTGTCGATGATGACCGGACACTTCCAGCCCCTTGTCGCCTGCCATCCCCTGATGTCCCAGCTCTGGATGACTCCTGCACCAGGACGGAACCTTGTGGAGAGTGACCGCGCTGCATTCACGATGACATCTTCATATCCCTCTATATTCTTCAGACGCAGACCGTTGCCGTAACTGTCGTAAATCATGAACCCTATGTCGTGGTGCCATTTGAGATTCTGGATTGTGTCGAGTTTCTCGGTGTGGATTCTGGCGTGGTCAGCCCAGTACTCGTCTCCAGTCAGTTCGTACATATACCACAGGCTTCCTGCGAAGAAACCGCTTACCCAGTCATCCTCGGGAACGAAGTCGATTTCCCCATTCTTGAAGGTTGAAGGTATCCTGACGGTGTCACCTGCCTCGGAAGCCTCAATGAGGGATTTGAGCTGGATTTTGGCATTTTCCACATTCTCGCTAATGATGTCTCTGCTTCCCGTGCAGGAGACGGCTGCTGCCGCGATTGCAATGGCTGAAATAAGTTTTAGTTTCATATCTGTTTGATATAGTTAGTGTTATCTTTAGTATATATTGAATATTCCATATAATGAAAAGAAATATTCAGATCCGTGTGCGAACACGGCAAACAATGCAAATTTAGTAAATTGAAGGATATTTACAATATGAAAAAGTAATATTGAGCAAATATGCCATATTTTTCAGAAAAAACATTTGAATTTTGAGCAGTCTTTGATAAATTCGCAGGATTTATGACACTATTACTGATATGGGATTCAGAAGGATTTTTTTGAGCATAGTTTTCATTTTTACTGTAACCTGTTCATTTGCAGCAATTAACGCGCAGCACTCCTTTGAGAACGGCATTCCTTCCTTTGTGAAGGTGAACGGTAACGGAAGCGTGAACCCCTCGACGGAAAAGTTCAAGGACGGAAAGACATCGATGCGTTTCGACTGGAACGGT
>CAMEBJ010000026.1 GCA_945912085.1 uncultured Bacteroidales bacterium
GGCACTTAGCCTGAGAAAATAATGTCCAGAACGCCCGAGGGAGAACTCCCGGAAGAGGGACAGACTGTGGTCGGCGTAAGGTTCCATCCTGTTTTCGGGGATGTTCTGCGCTAAGGAATATCTTTCCCCACAGGCTGACAGAATGTAGGAAAGACTGACCCAGGGGGTTGTCACAGAAAGAGTTGCGTTGCCACAATGCAAGGGCGTGTAGGGAATCTGATGGGCATAGTTCTTCGATTCGGGGTCAGTGACGTCAACAGCATAATTCAAGGAATATGAACCGTTCAGGCGCACATCCATCCAGGAGGTGGCCTTTACCCGAACATGTGCATCGAAATCCGCTCCGGCCATATTCACCAGTCCGGCATTGCGCATCCTCCAGATGAACATTGTCGGGATTGCTATAATCTTGTCCCTCACCCTGTTGAAGAAGGCATCGAGGGCCAGGCCCAGGTCCCAACATCCAATAGTCCTTCCCCAGACCAGACCCAGGTTAACCTGAAAGGCCTTTTCCGGAGTGAGACTTCTGTTACCCACCCTCTCATAGTAAAGGTCATTGAAGGTCGGCATCCTGAAACCGTCCTTGACAGAAGCCCTCAAGACGAGATTCTCCCTTTCGGACAGCCTCCCGGACAGGCTCAGTGATGGAGAAATACGGTTCACGGGAGATGCTCCCTGCCCTGTCCTGACCATCTCCCTCACACAAGTCAGCACAGCTCCGGCATTGAGAATCAATCTCTTACAGGACCAGGACGCAAAAAGGGACGTCATTGAAGAAAACCGTGTCGGGAAGGGACAGTCTTCCAGACTTGTGCTGAGAGTATTCACGAAGAAATCTTCTCCGGCACTGACAGAGAAACCTTTCACGGGGCCGAACATCACAAGGGCTGATACCGAACCTTCATTCTGCAAATACTCATCCTTCCGTGGCTCCTTCCAGACAGGATCCGCATCGAGATATCTGCTGAAGGACCTCGTCCACCCGACCGAAGTGCGCACCTTCCACAAATCTGCTCCGTTCCAGTTCCAAAGCGCGGACGTGAGCAGATTCCTGTCCCACAGACGTTCCCGGGGATTGTCAGCGTAATAGACCACGGAGCCCGGAAGTCCCCGACAGGAAGCATTGAAGAGAGCCTTTACGGAAAGCGTTCCGGACCTGCCCATATCTCCCGAGGCTCCTATCTCCGTCCTCAAGGACGACACATCCGAACATTCACGAGTCTTTTTAACGACAAGTCCTTCATTCCTAATGGCATATGGATAATTGCCACGGGAATGCACGTAATCCGCCGAGGCCGTAAGAGCCCAGCCGGGAGCAAGCCTGTGACGGTAAAGGATATATGGTGAATATGTTCCGAATGATCCTACGCTCATTCTTGCTACAGTCTGCACGGGATATTCCCCGAAAACGGCAGGAGCCGTTCCGATGACGAGGGAGGCTGCGGATAGCTGCTGCCGGGGAGTCTGAAAAATGTCGGAAGTGCCTCCCAAAGAGACTCTTACGGAGCTTACTCCGTCCAGATTGAAGCGTCCGATGTCAGCGCTGCCGTTCATTGCATCTGAGATGAAGGTCCCGTCGTAGATTACTACAGTGTGTTGTGAGCCGAGGTTGCGGACTGAGACCGTCTTGAGTCCTCCCACCCCGCCGTAATCCTTGACACTGACACCTGAAAACATCCTCAAGGCCTCATCCAGGGATGTCGCTCCACTGCGGCCGATGCCCTCTGCAGTCAGGACACGGACCGGAGCGGGATCATTCCGGAGAGCCTCACTGTCTGCTGCGACGACAGCCATCCTCAATGTGTCTTCAGGGGCACATTGGGGCATAGAAATCCGGTTTTGCCACGCAGACAGCAAGGCAACGACCGTAAGGACAGCCGACAAATTCATAATGCAACGTCTCAAAAGTTCCCTGACCCCGGGGCACATTGGAAAGACTTGATCAGGCAGGTCTTCTGGCTTGTCCAGTCACGCACCTTCCCATCCATCAGGACAGTGGCAATTGAAGCGTGACTTTTCCGCAATCAAGCGTAGCGGACTCACAGCTGCGGGCACAGCTCAGGTTTTTCACCTGATTCCCTTTTCATCCCGTGAGGCAGGAAGCCGCACGGTTCACCTTAATCCGCCGCAAAGATACAAAAAAAGCTGACTGAGCACTCGTCAGCCAGCTTCTTTCTTTAAAAGGATTTGTCCGGATTGGGACTACATCATTCCGCCCATTCCGCCAGCAGGCATTGCCGGAGCCGGTTCCTTCTCAGGGATGTCGGCAATTGCACACTCAGTGGTCAGGAACATACCTGCTACTGAAGCGGCATTCTCAAGAGCCACGCGGGAAACCTTGGTCGGGTCGATGACACCTGCCTCGAACATATTCACATACTCGTCGGTACGGGCGTTGTAACCGAAGTCACCCTTGCCTTCACGAATCTTGTTGATGATGACACTTCCCTCGACTCCTGCATTTGCAGCTATCTGGCGGAGAGGTTCCTCAATTGCGCGTGCAACGATGGCAATACCGGTAGCCTCATCATCGTTTTCGCCCTTGAGGTTCCTGATTGCCTCGGCAGCACGGATGTAGGCAACTCCACCTCCCGGTACTATTCCCTCCTCGACAGCTGCACGGGTTGCGCTCAAGGCATCCTCAACCCTGTCTTTCTTCTCTTTCATCTCAACCTCGCTGGCTGCACCCACATAGAGGACTGCCACACCGCCGGCGAGTTTTCCAAGACGCTCCTGGAGTTTCTCCCTGTCGTAGTCTGAAGTGGTGGTCTCAATCTGCTTGCGGATGAGATCAGCCCTCTCTGCAATGGCCTCCTTGTCACCTGCACCGTTCACGATTGTGGTATTCTCCTTTGTGATGACCACTTTCTCTGCCTTTCCGAGCATATCCGGAGTTGTGTTCTCAAGAGTGAATCCCCTTTCCTCGGAAACAACCACTGCACCTGTCAAAGTGGCAATGTCCTGAAGCATTTCCTTGCGGCGGTCACCGAAGCCAGGAGCCTTCACTGCAGCAATCTTCAATGTGCCACGGAGCTTGTTGACAACGAGAGTTGTAAGTGCCTCTCCGTCAACATCCTCAGCAATAATCAACAAGGATTTGCCCTCACGTGCAACCGGCTCAAGAATAGGAAGCAGGTCCTTCATTGTGGAAATCTTCTTGTCGGTGATGAGAATCAGAGGTGTGTCGAGAACAGCCTCCATCTTGTCACCGTTGGTCATAAAGTAAGGTGAGATGTAACCTCTGTCAAACTGCATACCCTCAACGACCTTCACCTCTGTCTCAGTGCCTTTGGCCTCCTCGACGGTGATTACGCCGTCCTTCTTTACCTTTGACATTGCATCGGCGATGAGCTTTCCGATGTAGTTGTCATTGTTGGCAGAAATGGTTCCGACCTGCTCGATTTTCGCATAGTCCTCGCCAACTGTCTGGCTCTGAGCCTTCAGGCTCTCGACAACAGCTGCAACGGCCTTGTCAATACCCCTCTTGAGGTCCATCGGATTTGCCCCTGCAGTCACATTCTTCAGACCTACATTGATGATGGCCTGTGCAAGCACAGTCGCAGTGGTAGTACCGTCACCGGCCTGATCGTTAGTCTTGGAAGCCACTTCCTTGACCATCTGCGCACCCATATTCGCGAACCTGTCCTCAAGTTCAACCTCTTTTGCTACAGTCACTCCGTCCTTTGTCACCTGAGGTGCACCGAACTTCTTGTCAATGATGACATTGCGTCCTTTCGGGCCAAGGGTCACCTTCACTGCATCAGCAAGAGCGTCAGCGCCTTCCTTCATTTTGGCGCGAGCCTCGACATTGAATCTTATATCTTTTGCCATATCTTTTTCTCCTATTTTATATTATTTAATATATACTTTATATAATATATATTCCTTTATTCAGCGCCTGCGGCATTAAAGAACCGCGAGGACGTCGGACTGCTTCATAATGAGGTAGTTCTTACCCTCAACGGTGATTTCGGTTCCGGCATATTTACCATAAAGCACAACATCACCGACCTTCAACTCCATCGGTTCATCCTTCTTGCCCGGGCCTGCTGCGAGAATTGTTCCCTGCTGTGGTTTTTCCTTTGCTGTGTCAGGAATGTAAAGTCCTGCCGCCGTCTTGGTCTCAGCCTCCTTAGGCTCAACCAGCACTCTGTCTGACAATGGTCTGATCATAATTATTTAATTTTAATGTTTGTACTTACTGTGCCGCCGGCTCAATCTGAAGCACGCGGACGGCAGGAACAAGGGCAAAATAAATGCCAGCCCCGAAGGACTGACATTTTGTCACATTATCCCGCGATGGGGGTGTAGATGTCACTGACTTATTTCGCAGAAAACTTGTAAATGCAGACATGGGTGTACATCTCGCCAGGGTTCAGCCTTGTTGACGGGAACTCCGGATGGTGCGGAGAATCAGGGAATTTCTGCGTTTCAAGAGCGAGGGATTCCCTGTAGCGAAGAGGTCTGCCATATTTTCCGGTTGACTTGCCGTCAAAGAAGTTTCCGCTGTAGAACTGCAGGCCGGGCTGGTCTGTCAACACCTCAAGGAAACGGCCTGAAGACGGTTCATAGACAGTTGCCGCAGACTCGATTCCTGAAGTGGTCTTGCGGTCGAGAACCCAGTTGTGGTCGTAGCCTCCACCATTTGCAAGCTGCTCGTTCTCCTGGTTGATGCGCTCTCCGATTGTGTGAGGCTCCCTGAAATCGAAAGGTGTTCCGGTCACGTCGGCATAACCTCCGACAGGAATCAGGTACTTGTCAACCGGAGTGGTCCTGCTGGCATTGATGGTCATCACGTGGTCGAGAATGGTGCCTTTGCCCTCGCCCTTGAGGTTGAAGAACGAATGGTGAGAGATGTTGACGTATGTCGGGGCATCGGTGCTGGCCCTGTAGGTCACGACAAACTCATTGTCGGGAGTGAGTTCGTACTTCATAGCGATGACAATGTTGCCCGGATAGCCGTCCTGCCTGTCAGGATGAACATAGCGCAGGAAAATTGAAGTGGAATCAGCTGCAATCACATCCCAGACAACCCTGTCAACTCCCATCAGACCACCGTGAAGGGTCTGTCCGTTGTTGTTCTTCGGCAGGGAGTATGTAGCGCCGTCAATCTCGATCTCGCCTCCGGCAAGACGGTTGGCGTAAGGTCCGACACATGCACCTAGGAAACGCTCACCGGTGTTGTTCACATACCTGTCTATGTTGTCATAGCCGAGAACCACATCCTCCATCCTTCCTTTCCTGTCAGGGGTCCAGAGACTTACGACTCTCGCACCGTAATTCGTCACCTGCATTGTCAAATCACCGTTGGAGAGGGTGTAGAGACCGACCGGTTTCCCGTCAACCTCAGTTGCAAAATTCTCCTCGGGAAGAAGCTGTACGCCCTGGTCACCCGCGCAGGAGGTCAGGAAGGCGGAAACCGCCAAGAGTGCAAAATAGAATTTTTTCATATCTGTAATGTTTAATGTCAACAGTGCAGCACGCAAAAAAAAGGGCCGCTTTTTCAATGCAGCCCCAAATTTAGAAATTATTTCCGAATATCAGTCCGTTCTTCCACGACGGAAAGGTCAGGTTTCTCAAAAACAATAGGAAAGTGTAAGAATTAAAACTAAAAACGCGGCACAAATTTGATTGTGTCGCGTTCCCAGAAATGTGTCAGTTATATTACCAGCCCTGAGCATCTATAAAGTCATAATAGGCACCCATATCTTCTGCCCATCCAGTGTTCTTCATTCCTTTGAAAACGTACTCAACTGTCGTATTGTCCGGATTGGTCCTCTTGTATGAGAATTCGATGGCATCGGCCTTGTAGCCGGAATCAGTGTCAATGCCGTTCTTTGTTACCTTGCCGTCTGTGACACTGACCTTGTAGCCTGTTGCCGGAACCATATTCCTGAATCCGAGTGTATAGTAGCCCTGCTCAACATAAATGTTGTAGCAAGTCCTCGGCTGGCTAGCCTCAACATCTGAGGCGTTGAATGTCAGAGAGTTCACATCGCATGATGTCTTGAATTTCAAAGCATCGAGAAAGTAATGACCTCCAGCGACAGGGTCACAGTCGGCAACTGACATCCAGAATTTGTCGGAATCATTGAATGTCGTATTGAAAATCTCGACAATATAAAGACCGACAGGATTTGTCTGGTCAGCCTTGTCGTAGGCAAAGCAAATCCATCTTCCGTCAAAATCCCCTACGGCAGTCTGTTCAGGGTCTTCAACTTTGTATGTTTCACAGGACACAAGGCCGGCAAACCCCACAATGCAAATCAAAAATTTAATTATATTTTTCATAACTATTCCCTCCGGATTATTTGTGCCACCACATCTTGGCAGTCATAGGTTCAACTTCAGGTGAGTTCACATTGTTGATTGCCGAATCTTCAGGGTAAAGGAACCTGACAGGCCTTCCATCCAGGACACCTGTAAAGTCGGTCAAAACCGTACCGACGGCAGGATAACCCGTCCTGTTGATGTCGAACCAGGATTCAATCGGCATACAACGCACATTGGCAGCCCATTTCTGGTTAAGAATCTGCTCAAGCATCTGCTCTGTCGTTCCTGCTGTGAAAGCATAGTCCCCAGCAAGGAATGTGTCGGCACCGGTGCAGCCACACCTTGTGAAAGCAGCGGTAACGGCAGCCTCGTAACTGCTCTTGGCATTTGCTGCATCGTTAAGCCTGGCGTATGCCTCAGCCTTGAGGAAATGAGCCTCATCTACAGTCGAGAAATAAACTGCATCGGTCGCGGCAATGTTCAGAAGGTTTGAAACTGCCGGATCAGCGCTTGTACCGTAAGGCTCGCCTTTTCCTCCTCCCACATAGTAGTATTCAAGACGTGGATCGTTTGCACTGAGCACATTGAGGATATCAGAGCAGCAGCGGATGTTGAGTTTGGTGTTCAGCCCCCTGCGGTCATTCTCGTAGAGAGGGTTTGACTTGTCGGCGGCATCGAGGAATTTGTCAAAGGCCGCGTCGGCAGCAAGGAAATTGTCCTCGGCCAGCAGGGACTGGATTTTTGTCTTGTTTGTTGTAAAATCTCTGAGCAGAAGCTTGAGATAGAGAGTGTTGGCAAACTGGAACCAGCTGTCGGTGTCTCCCGAGAACACCATATCGGCAGTTGCAGAGGAATTGGTGGCTTCATCAGCAGCAACTGCTGCAGCATCCATTGAACGGACGTCTTCAAGAATGCCGAGGATTATTTCCTGCATCTGTTTTCCTGTCTCGAATGAAGGATTTGCATTGAAATCGTCACTCATAGGTCCTTCCTTGTAGGCAACCTTGTCGTAGAGGCTTGTCAGCATATAGAGGTTATATGCTTCCATTACCTTTGCTTCAAGTACAAAGTTTGAATATCCGTCCTTTCCATTGCATTTGTCAAGAATGGTCTTGAGGGTTGGAAGCGTCCTTGCGTATGTGTAGGACCAGGGGCTTATGAAGTATGACGTCGAAACAGAGAGGTCGTTGTTCATAATGGTAAGGTACTGGTTGGTCGTCTTGTTCTGAATGACATATTGTGACCAGAAATATCCGACAAGCGAGATATCACATCCGACTTTGGACGCCGTGAGTAATTGTGCTGTAGGCATCAGCAACTGCACATCCGCATCCGAGACATAGTTCGGGTTGTCGTTGACCGCAAGCCATTTGCTGCATCCTGTCAGAGCAAAGGCAGCCAGAAATAAAATGATATATATGTACTTTTTCATATTTCTCTGATTTTTAGAAAACTACTTTTATGCTTCCTCCGAAGGTGCGGATTGACGGAGCTGCATAGTATTCTCCGAACTGGGAATCCAGGTCGTTGCCATAGTTCGTTGTGTCAGGGTCAATCATACCCTGGTTCGGAGTCCACATAAGAAGGTTCCTTCCGAAGATTGAAAGATCGATGCCTGTCAGCCATCCGAGTGACGAGAACCATTTGCGCGGGAGCTTGTATGTAAGATTCAGTTCACGGAGTTTGAAATAGCTCTTGTCAACGAGGTCCTTTCGGAACTGCTCTTTGTTGGTGTTGCTGTACCAGTAGTTGTTCATATTGTAGTAGGCGTTTACAGGAATGTCATTTTCGTGATACTCTCCGTCCGCTCCCTTGTAAACCGAGTTCGGATGAACGAATGCATCCCTGTAGTTGTAGGCCGTCTCTTCAGCATTTCCGTTGAAATATGTAACGCTGTTGGTTGCGGAGTACATCAGTCCTCCGTGTCTCCAGTCAAACGATGCACTCAGTGAGAGATCTTTCCAGCGGAGAGTGGTGTTGAAACCCATCGTAAATTTAGGGTCGGCATAGCCAATCACTTCTTCTTCAGTAGAGGACACTACCGGGTAACCTGTTGTGGCATTCACGATTGTCATCCCGTAGTATTCGCTCTTCGGGTCCTGAACGGTTTCGGTCTTGTAATAGGTCCAGGTTCCTAGAGGCTCTCCAACGATGGCCTTCAGCTGAACGCCGGAAGTAAGTCCATAGATGCTTGTTTCTTTAACGTCATCCCAGAGCTCAAGAACCTTGTTGTTGTTCTTTGAGAAAGTATATCCTATGTTCCACTCCCAATCCCTTGTCTTGACAGGTACTGCTCCGACTGAAAGTTCGTAACCCATATTCTGAATCTTGCCGACGTTCCTGACATTTGAAAGGAATCCTGATTCAGGAGCAAGGTCAGCCTTCATAATCTGATTTGTAGTGACCTTGTTGTAGAATGCAAAGTCGAAATTCAATCTGTTGTTGAACAGTCTCAGGTCGATTCCGACCTCTGCCTCTGAAGAAATCTCCGGTTTGAGACTTGTTGCAGGCACTGAGGTAGATTTCAGCAAGCCTGAATGTCCGCTCAGAGGGAAGGTGAGTTTTCCGAATCCGTTGTTGACACCGGCGAGGTAATAGTAGCTGGATGTCAGGTATGGAGATGCGTCATTACCGGTCTGACCGTAACCGCCTCTGATTTTCAAGAAACTCAGGACATCACTTTTCATTGCAGGGAAGAGCTCGGTAAGGATGATTGATGCATTAGCTCCCCAGTAGAAGAATGAGTTATTCTGTACCGGAAGTGTGGATGACCAGTCATTTCTTGCTGAAAGGGTGATGTAGAGTGCGTCTTTCCATCCAAAGTCAGCCTGGGCATAGAGACCGATGAGCCTGCGCATTGACTGGTATGAAGATGCTGTCGGGGTCATACCGCTCGTGTTCTCAAAACTTGGCCACTGTTCAACTGCAAGTCCGGTCAGGCTGCCGCGATTGTAGGAATATTTTCTCTGGTTGAGGTTCCATCCGAGGACTCCGTTGATGGTCCAGTCCTCCTTGATTCTGTAGTCGGCATTGAGCAGGACATTTGCATCCATCTGATTGGACCTGTAGGCATATTCTTCGTATGATCCCTGCTCTTCGCTTGCTCCACCTGCTTCAGCGTAAGAACCCGGGTCGAATTTCCAGATGTCATTGTAGGTTTTCTGGAGGGAGTTGGAGAAGTCCGCTCCGAAACGTCCGATAGCCTTGAGACCTTTTACAATCTGTACTCCGAGTTCGAGGTTTCCATAGACGCGGTCCTCGCTGAAAGTGGAGTAATTGTGGTCAAGTACCCACCAAGGATTCTGTGCATACGGAGTGTAGAAGTTGTTTGCATTGTTGTAAACACTGTTGTAATCACGAAGATCTGCATAATCAATGTCCACAGGGTATTGGAGAATGTTATTGTAGATGGTTGAACCGTTTCCTCCCTGTCCGCCCATCGCGTTGCGCATATCTTTGCGGATGTAGTTGAGGCCGTAGTTCAGCCAGACCCTTCCTTCTTTGATTTTGGTGTTGCCCCTTGCAGAGAAAGTATTTCGTTTGTAGTAGTCGAGATTGCCCGGGATGATGCCGTTTGAATACACATTTCCGTAGGAAACCACGAAACCTGTACTCTGGGAACCTCCTTTCACTGTAATCGTGTTGTTCGTCTCGAAACCTGTGTCGTAGAAATTCCTGAGGGAATTTTTGGCGTAGCTGAAAGGCTTGACTGATTCCGGAGCACCGTTGTAGTCAGTTGCACCAGGTCTCCAAATGTGGTCGCGCCCGTCAAGCATATTTCCCCAGGAGCCGTTCTCCGTCGGTGACCAGTTCTCAAAATAGTTCCCGTCATTGCTGTAGTACCATCCCTGTCCGAAGGTCCTTTGGAGCTGAGGGATACGGAGGACACTGCTTCCTGTGAATGATCCGTCGTATGTAACGGTGATGTCTTCGTTCTGCTGTCCTTTCTTGGTCGTGATAATAATCACGCCATTGCCAGCCCTTGAACCATACAGCGCTGTTGCGGATGCGCCTTTGAGCACGGTTATTGACTCGACATCTTCAGGATTGATGTCGGCAGCGGCATTACCGAAATCGACGGCATTGTTCAAATCCTGTGTTCCCATTGTTGTATTTGAGATTGGAACACCGTCAATTACATAGAGTGGGGCATTGCTTCCGAACATAGAAGAATAACCCCTGACGATGACTTTCTGGGAAGTTCCGGTTCCTCCTGCAGATGAAATCTGCACACCGGCAATTTTTCCGCTCAAACCTGAAAGGGCATCTGCCGAGTGACCTTTCATAATGTCATCCGAAGTTACTGTGGTTGAGGCATATCCCAATGCTTTCTGAGACCTTGTGAGACCTGTCGCCGTAACAACGGACTGGCTCAATCCAATTGCGTCCTCAACCATCTTGACATCAATGACAGCACGTCCTATTACAGGTACAGACTGATTCTGCATACCTATACAAGAGAAAACAAGCGTATGATCATCTTTCTGGATGGTCATCGAATACTGTCCTTTTGAATTGGTAACGGTTCCGATACCTGCACCTTCAACGAGAACGCCGACTCCCGGCAGAGGTGCGCCGTCAGAATCGGTAACTGTACCGGACACTTTCGCATTCTGGGCGAACAAGATGCCCCCCCAGAGAGCCGCGATGAAAAACAGTACAACCTTTTTCATAAGCAAATCAATTAGTTTAACATAAATATTGAATCGTATATCACTTT
>CAMEBJ010000027.1 GCA_945912085.1 uncultured Bacteroidales bacterium
CGAGGACATAGAAGTCCTGGTGACCCTCGGAGCAGGAAACATAGACAGGTTCATACAACCCATAACCCAAATGCTTGAAGAACGACAGACGAAATGAAGAACTTGACCCGACATATCCTCACCTGGGTGTTCGCAGCCCTGTTTTCCGCTTACCTTGTGGTGACCCTCACGGCAAGTGCATCCCAGAATGATGCCCTTCAGTGCAAGGGGGTGCGGGTCATTGTCAGGGACAGCGCAAGAATCAGTTTCGTGACATCGAAGCAGGTGAAAGGCTACATTGAGAAAGAGATGAGCGGAATCTGCGGAATGCCCTGCCGGGAGATTGACCTCTGCGCCATCGAACAGCTCATTGACGGGAAAAGCGCCGTTCTCAAGAGTGAAGCCTTCTTCACAAAGGACGGGATGCTGAACGTGAAAGTGATTCAGAGAGAGCCTTTTGTAAGGTTTCAGAACGGAGAGGACGGTTTCTACGCAGACAGGGACGGCTACATTTTCCCTCTCCAGAAGAATTACACTGCACGGGTCCCGGTAGTGGACGGGTACATACCCGTCACGGGAGCAGCCGGATTCAAGGGAAGACCCGCAAAGGAATCCGAGGCTCAATGGCTGGACGGTATGATTGATTTGCTGGACTTCATAAGGGAGGACAAGGTCTGGTCAAAGACCATAGTGCAGATCTCAATTGACCGGAACGGGGACCTCATCCTCATTCCAGGACAGGGGAAGGAGCAATTCATCTTCGGAAAGCCGGACGAAATGGAGCAGAAGTTCGGAAGAATGGAGGAATATTACAAGGCTGTGCGTCCTTCGAAGGAGGATGGATATTATTCAACTGTGAATGTAAAATATGACGGACAGATCATCTGCCGTCGTTAAAGGAGATATGAATATGGACGAAAGACATTTGGTGGCGGTTGACCTCGGTACATCAAAAATCGCCCTTACGGTAGCAAAGGTCGAAGGTGACAACACCCAGATTCTGTTCTACAGGGGAATCCCCTCGGACGGTATAAGGTACAGTTACGTTTCAAATCCGATGAGGGCGTCCCTTCCTGTGAAGAAGCTTCTGGAGGCTGCTTCCTCCGAGCTAGGCATTGAAATCACACAGGTTGTCGTCGGAATGCCGAAATACGAAGTGAAGCAGGAAACGGCCAGCCTGAAAGTTCCACGTTCCGAGACCGAGTGCATCTCGAGGGAGGAAGTGGAGAATATGAGGAACTGCGCAGCGGATTCCTACCCTCTGAACGATCCCGAGTACGAAGCCCTGTTCGGCTCGGTTGCCCAGTCCTATTCCACCAACGATGAATTCCAGCTGGTCGAAGAAGACATCATCGGAATGGCCAGTTCGCAGGTGGAGGGAAATTTCAAGCTGTTCATCGGCCGCAAAAGTGCGCTGACGAACATAGAGCGAACTTTCAAGAATGCAGGGGTCTGCATCGCAAGAAAGTATTTCACACCGGATTCCACGGCAAGGGCTGTACTGCACAGTTCCGAGATGGAGAACGGAGTGGCACTCATTGACCTTGGTGCCGGAGCGACTTCAGTCTCCGTCTATTACGGAGGGATAATGAGGCATTATGCTTCCATCCCATTCGGAGGACGGGCAATCACGCACGACATACAGTCTGAAGCATCCATCTCCGAAAGACTCGCTGAGAACATCAAGCTCGCTTTCGGAGCCTGCATGCCGGACAAACTACTGAGTATGAGCGAGAAGACCATTCAGATTGACAGCGGCGGAGCAGCTCCTGCGAAACATCTGAACGTGAAATACCTTTCTGAAATCATCACCGCCCGCGAGGAGGAGATTGTGGAGGCAATGCTCTACGAGATTGAATGCAGCGGCTTTGCCGACAACCTGAAAAGCGGGATAGTCATCACCGGAGGAGGTGCGGCAATGGCAAACATCGCCAACCTCATCAAGGAAATGTCAGGCTACAATGTGCGCACCGGCTACCCGATCCGTTTCTTCGCATCGGACGGATGTGAGGGTTGCAACGACACGGGAGCCGCCACATCCATCGGAATGATTCTGACGGCAAAGAACGAAAAAGGCCTGAACTGCACCGCTCCGGCCGAAACAGGGACTATGGATGACGAGACCGGAAAAGATGCCACGATTCAGGAATTGGGGATTGGAGAGACTTCGAAAACTGATGCAATCGGCTCGGATACAGACGTTTCCCCGAAGAAGGACATTTCCGGGACCTTGGGAGTAAATGCAGAGGGAAAAGGCACAAGCGGCACTTTGGAAGGCTTTGAAATCTCTGAAGAGGAGAGGAGGAAAGCGGAAAAGGAACAAAAACACAGAAAGAAAGAGAAAAAGGATAGGAGCATCGGCACCTGGTTCAAACAGATGGGCAACTCCTTCACCGAAGTGACCGGAAACCTCTACAAGGCCGTTTCCGACGAAATCACAAGACAGAACGAAGAGGAAGTTTAGCTTTACAGGATTATGGAACATCAGAATATATGCAACAATATGTTGATTCCGACAGACTGGGCACCGGAAGATTCGATGATCAAGGTAATAGGTGTCGGAGGAGGTGGCTGCAATGCAGTCACATATATGTACAACAAGGAGATTCAGGGTTGTACCTTCATAGTGTGCAACACTGATGCCCAGGCCCTGCAGAAAAGCAACGTGCCGGTCAAGGTGCAGATGGGAACGGGACTTCTCGGAGCGGGAACCGATCCTGTCAAAGGCCGCAATGCAGCCATCGAGAGTCAGGAACTCATTGAGGAGAAAGTCCTTGACAGCAACACCAGGATGCTTTTCATCACTGCGGGCATGGGCGGAGGAACCGGAACGGGAGCAGCTCCTGTCATAGCAAACCTCGCCAAGAAAAAGGGAATCCTGACGGTTGCGGTTGTAACCATCCCGTTCAAGAACGAGGGCAACGAGGCCCTGTCAAAAGCCATCGACGGAATCCACGAGCTGGAGAAGAACGTGGACAGCCTTCTGATAATCAACAACGAGAAGCTCTACGACTATTACGGCGACATGCTTGCCCACGAAGCCTTCCCGAAGGCAAATGAGATTCTATCCAAGGCTGTGGGAGGCATTGTGGAAATCATCCAGAAGCCGGGCTACATCAATGTGGATTTTGAAGATGTCAAGACGATGATGAAATCCAGCGGGATGGCCCTGATGGGATGCGGAAGCGGAACCGGGGAGACAAGGCTTGAGGATGCAGTCAGGCAGGCGATGGAGTCCCCGCTTCTGAACGACTTCGACCTGAAGACCTCCAAGAATGTGCTGGTGAACATCACAGCGGGAAAGAACAAGAACGGCCTGCTGATGAAGGATCTGAACAAAATCAACGAGCTGATCAACAACTACACCGGAAATGCCAACAATTTCAAAAGGGGCATCATCTGGGACGAGAACCCGCAGGTGGGGGACAAAATCAGCATCACCGTCATCGCCACAGGCTTCAAGATGAGCAGGTTGAGTGACATTACGGATGTTAACATCGGGAACCTCATCATAATCGGAAACGACTTTGAATACAACAGCAGCGGCACCGCCGCAGGCATCGAAATCGAACTTCCGGAGGTGGAGCACATCAAAATCGGTTACAACACCGTCTCCAACATCCGCAAATTCAATTTTGCAAACAGGGAGAAACCGGCAATGTGCATCAACCACGGCCAGGACTTCTCACAGATTGAGAATATCCCGGCAATCAGGCGCAATGCCGGACGTCACCGCCAGGAAGAAAAATAGTCAGCCAGGACTGCCAACACCCAATGCTATGCCCAAACGGATAATGGCGGCTCTTCTCGCCGTTCTGACAACAGTTCAAGGATTCAGTACCGACTTCAGCAAAGGAATCGGCAAATATCCCGGGAGGCCTTGCGAGAACACTGCCCCGATGCTTGTCAAAGACGGGATTTACCGCAATGTGGCACGCGGCAGGCAGGCCTTCCATTCTTCCGCCCACGACTACAATCTGACGGCCCAGCTGGTGACCGACGGCATTGTCGAGAAATCGGGGCCTGCCTGGCTGGAGGTTTCGACCAAAGAGGGGATGCTTTCTTCAAGGGAAAGGGAGTGGTCCATCGACGGAGGTCCCTACTCCAAAAATGTCTTCTTCGGCAGCGAAAATTTCCTGCGCTATGACTGGACGGGAATGAGCGTCAGGGCGGACAGGATTCTGTTGTCAGGGAATGTGGCCTACCGCGAGGAACTCTCCGACGGAACCTACTCCGTCAATGTTCTAGTTTCAGATGACGGGAAGACCTGGATTCAGGCCGGCTCAACCCGGGGGAAAGACCTTCCGGGCAGGGCTATGTCCAGAAAAGTGAATAGCGACCCGAACAAGCAGACCGATGAAGTGAAACTTCCTGCAAGGACTTTCCTTTTCGACATTCCACTGTCAGTCAGCGGGTTCAGCCATCTGAAAATAGAGTTTTCGATGAAAGGGGCCGCCTGGTGGAGCATCGCAGAGACGCAGTTCCAGAGGGGAATGGAGATTGAGAGGAACATTCTCCCTTCCTTTGAGTTCCACAGTGCCTGGATGAGCGCATCCGGGGCAGAGGAATGGGTGTACGTAGATTTGGGGACATCCCTTGATTTTGACAAGGTCCGCCTTCACTGGATTGAAAAGGCGGTCAGGGGAGAGATTCAGGTCTCTCAGGATGCATCGGTCTGGGAGAAGATTGCTGACCTGCCCTCGGGCAGGAAACTCACAGACGAGGTAAGCTGCAGCGGCACAGGAAGATATGTCAGGATTCTGATGACTCGTCCGGGAAAATCCGGCAGATATGTACTGAGCGAGCTTGAAGTCTTCGGACGCGGGGGGCTGGTCGCTGAACCAGTCGGAGTGAAGGGTTGGCAGAATGGTAAATATTTCCTTGACGGAGGGAACTGGCATCTTGAGAGGGATTCATCTTTCGAAGGGACTGAGGTCAGTTCCGAAGGCTTTGACGACACATCCTGGACAGTGGCTACAGTGCCGGGAAGCGTGCTGACAAGTTTCGTGAACACCGAGGCGGTCCCGGATCCGAACTATTCCGACAATATATTCAATATTTCCGAATCCTATTTCCTCAGCGACTTCTGGTACCGGACGACCTTCGAATGGAAGAAGACCTCCGAGGAAAGGACCTTCCTCAATTTCGACGGAATCAACTGGAAGGCAGAGGTTTACCTCAACGGGAAGAGGATTGGCAGGATTGACGGAGCCTTCATCCGAGGAAGGTTCGACATCACCGGGCAAGTGAACGAGGGACAGAATGTCCTTGCAGTGAAAATCATCAGAAACGCCCATCCGGGGGCGGTCAAGGAGAAGAACGAGATGAACACCGACATCAACGGCGGGCTTCTGGGACTTGACAATCCGACCTTTCATTCGAACATAGGCTGGGACTGGATAAGCACCGTCAGGGGAAGAAACATCGGAATATGGAACAATGTTTTCCTCACCTGGGAGAAAGCCGTCTCCCTCTCGGACCCGCTTGTGAGCACGCATATTTGCGGGGGACGTCCGAGCATCACTCCAGAAGTTGTGGTCAGGAGCAACTCCTCTGAGGATGTCACCGGCATTCTGAGAGGATGGATTGGTGAAATACTTTTCGAGAAAGAAATCACGGTCAGGGGCGGCGAGGTCCGCAGGGAGAGTTTCCTTCCTGAGGAATTCAGTCAGTTGAAGGACTGCGACCTGGAACTTTGGTGGCCGAACGGCTACGGAGAGGCGGTGCTGCACGACGCAGGTTTCGAATTCATCGTCTCCGGGCGCAGCCTCTGCACAACAGACTACAAGGCCGGTCTGCGCGAGGTGACTTTTTCCGGTCTGGACAATGCCCTGCAACTTTTTGTCAACGGACAAAGGGTCGTTCCCCTCGGGGGCAACTGGGGCTTCAGCGAGCAGAATCTGAATTTCCGCGCAAGGGAATACGACATCGCTGTCGGCTACCACAAGCAGATGAATTTCAATATGATCCGCAACTGGGTCGGCCAGACCGGCGACGAAGAGTTCTACCAGGCCTGTGACCGCCACGGGATTATGGTCTGGCAGGATTTCTGGCTTGCGAATCCCTACGACGGACCCGACCCTTCCGATGAGGGGATGTTCCTGAAAAATGCCTCCGACTATGTCAGCCGCATACGCAGACACCCTTCGGTTGTCCTCTATTGCGGACGCAATGAGGGTTTCCCTCCGCAGACCATTGACAACGCCCTGCGAGGGTATGTCAGTGACCTGCATCCTGGACTCCCCTACATCTCCAGTTCTGCGGACGGCTGTGTCAGCGGCCACGGGCCTTACTGCCTCCACCCTGCCGAATACTATTTCTCCCACCAGAGCGGTAAACTGCACACCGAAAGAGGGATGCCGAACGTGATGAACATAGAAAGCCTCTCCAGGATGCTGCGCCCGGAGGAAATCTGGCCTGCCGCAGATGCCTGGGGCAAGCACGATTTCACAAAGGCAGGGGCACAGAAAGGCGACACCTTCAACGCTATGCTGAAAGATGCCTTCGGGGAGCCTTCCGATGCCGTGACCTTCACCGCCCTCGCCCAATGGCTGAACTATGACGGTTACAGGGCGATGTACGAGGGCGCCAACCTGGACCGCCAGGGACTTCTCATCTGGATGAGCCACAGCTGCTGGCCGAGCCTGACTTGGCAGACCTACGACTATTACTTTGACCCCACGGCCGCCTTCTTCGGTTGCAAGAAAGCCTGTGAACCGATTCATATTCAGTACAATGCTGCGACCCGCCAAATAGAAGCAGTCAACCGCACCGGAAAGAGTCTCAAGGGATTGAAAGCCTCGTGGGAAGTCCTGGACCTTTGCGGGAAAGCAGTCCTGAAGGGTGAATATGACCTTGAGCTGGGAGCCGACTCGACCCTCGCTTGCAGGGATGCCCTGATGCTGAATGACGGCGTTTCCTACGGTCTGAAGGGAGCCTTTTTCCTCAGGCTTTCGCTTAGGGATGAAGGGAATATTGAATATTCCGGAAACACATATGTCCTTTCTGCGGAAGACGGCGACCTGACAAGTCTGTATTCGCTTGAGAGCGTGCGTCCGGAAGTGGAAATGCAGTCCCTCCGGGCGGATGGAGCGGAGGCTGAAAGGTTTCTCACGCAGGTGGTCCTCAGGAACACCTCAAAGACACCTGCCCTTATGGTACGCCTCAACCTGAAAGGTTCCGACGGGGAGCAGATTCTGCCGGTTTCATATTCCGACAACTACTTCCATCTGATGCCTGGTGAGAGCAGGACTGTGGAAGTGGGATGGGCAGGAGAAGATGCCAGAGGCTCCAGTCCTGTCATCGAGGTCACAGGGTTCAATATTCCGATAGTCAGGGTTCAATATTCCGAAAATAATAATTGACTAAATACTTTCTTTATTGTAATTTTGCGCGCTAATTGATTTTTTATGGCACGCAGGACAAGAGTAAGATTTGCGCCGTCACCGACAGGGCCGCTCCACATGGGAGGGGTGAGGACAGCGCTCTACAACTACCTCTATGCAAAGCAGCACGGAGGTGATTTCATCATCAGAATCGAGGATACGGACTCCCAGAGATTCGTTCCGGGAGCCGAAAAATACATAATCGAGGCACTCAACTGGTGCGGAATCATCCCTGACGAAGGGGTTGACAGGGAGGGAAATGTAGTTGAGACTGCTTCGGAGCAGCACCCTCACGCACCGTACAGACAGTCGCAGAGGCGCGGAATCTACCGCAAATATGCCGAGCAGCTGGTTGAGAACGGCTATGCCTACTACGCCTTCGACACTTCCGAGGAACTTTCCGCGAAAAGGGCCGAAATGGAGGCGAACAAGCAGACCTTCATCTACAACCACCTCACGAGGATGTCCCTGCGCAACTCCCTTTCGATGCCTGAAAGCGAGTGGAGACCGCTTCTTGAGACACGCACGGACTGGACAATCCGCTTCAAGATGCCGACGGACCGCGTCGTGAAGATGGACGACCTCATCAGGGGACACGTGGAGGTCAACACCGACACCCTCGACGACAAGGTGCTCTGGAAAAGGGCCGACGAGCTGCCGACCTACCACCTTGCCAACATCGTGGACGACCATCTGATGGAAATCACCGAGGTCATCCGCGGCGAGGAATGGCTTCCGTCCCTGCCTCTGCACTACCTCCTCTACGAGGCATTCGGCTGGCAGGACACGATGCCGAGATTCGCACACCTGTCCCTGCTGCTCAAACCTGACGGGAAAGGCAAGCTCAGCAAGAGGGACGGCGACAGGCTCGGTTTCCCGGTCTTCCCTCTGAAATGGGTCAATCCGGAGGGCGAGGTTTCAAGGGGCTACCGCGAGGATGGCTACTTCCCGGAGGCTTTCGTGAACCTGCTTGCGATGCTTGGCTGGAATCCTGGAGACGACCGTGAACTTTTCACAATGCCGGAGCTAATCGAGGCATTCTCCCTCGAGAGGGTCATCAAGTCCGGAGCGAAATTCAATCCTGACAAGGCAAAGTGGTACAACAAGGAATATCTCAGGCTCAAGAGCGCTCAGGAGCTGACCGACCTGTTCATCCCTGTCCTCGAAGAGCACGGGATGCAGGTGGTGGAGTGCGCCAAATGTGCCCTCACTGCAGGGGCTGAGGTTTCCGTTCAGGGTGCCGACTTCAGGAATCACATATTTACAAGGGACTATGTCCACAGCGTGGTTTCTCTCATCAAGGAAAGGGCGACTTTCGTTGCAGACTTCTGGGACATCGCCTCATATCTTTTCGTAACGCCTTCGGATTATGTTGAGAAGGATGCCGCAAAATTCTGGAAGGAAGAGAATTACACTCTTGCGCTCCAGGTTGCGGACTTCATCGGCAGGGAGCTCGGGGATTTCAGCAAGGAAGGCATCGAGACGGCAGTGGAGGAATTCATACGCAGCCGTGAATGGCCTATGGGCAAGGTGATGAACTGCCTGAGGCTCGCTCTTGTCGGAGCTTCCAGCGGTCTTGGAATCGCTGACATCGTCTCCCTGATCGGACGCGATGAATTCAACCTGAGAATCAACAACATAGTAGAGAAACTCGGCAAATGAAAATAGGGATTTGCAACGACCACGCAGGCGTTGACTACAAGAACAGGCTCATTGAGGTTCTGAAGGGACGCGGAATTGAAATCGTGAACTTCGGGACTGACACGACGGATAGTATGGACTACACTGATGTAGCCCACCCTCTTGCACAGGCAGTTGAGAATGGCGAGGTTGACCTCGGGATTGCATTCTGCGGCACCGGAAACGGGATGGCAATGACCCTGAACAAGCACAAGGGAATCCGTGCGGGACTGGCCTGGAACCGGGAAATCGGGGCCCTCGTGAAAAGGCACAACAATGCAAACGTCCTCGTTATGCCGGCAAGGTTCATCCCTTTTGAGGAGGTCGTGACAATCACCGGCGAGTGGCTTGACAATGAATTCGAAGGCGGCCGCCATCTCAGGCGCATCGACAAAATACCTCTCTGATTTTTCCGTTATTCCGGAATATTCACTATATTGCACTGACATTTTTAAGACAAACTAAAACTATATATTATGTCCCTCAATAAAGTAATGCTTATCGGCAATGTCGGGCAGGACCCAGAAGTGAGGTATCTCGACAACGGCGCTCCGGGAGCGAAGGTCGCAACATTCAGACTTGCAACCACTGAAAGATACAAGGACCGCGCAGGAGACTTGAAAGAGAACACCGAGTGGCACAGCATCGTGGCGTGGCGTTCCACTGCGGATGTCGTGGAGAAATATGTACGCAAGGGGACACAGCTTTACATCGAAGGAAGGCTCCGTACCCGCAGCTGGGATGATCAGAACGGCAACAAGAGATATGCTACTGAAATCCTCGCCGACACCCTCCAGCTTCTCGGCAAGAAGGCTGACAACCCGGCTTCACAGGGCGGTTACCAGCCAGCCGGAGCCCAGCAATATGGTCAGCCTGCCGGAGTTCAGCAGTTCGGCCAGCCTGCTGCAGCACAGCCGAGTCCGTACGGACAGCCGACATACGGCCAGCAGCCTCAACCGGTTTTCGGACCGGCCTATCAGCAGGGTGCAGCGCCTGCACAGCCTTCCGCACCCGAAGCGGAAGATGACCTCCCTTTCTGACAACCAGACAGAACAAGACAATTTTACCAAAAATATGAATTTAGATGTAGTTCTCGGCCTCCAGTGGGGCGACGAAGGCAAAGGAAAGATAGTTGACGTACTGGCCGGAAAATATCCGGTAGTCGCAAGATTTCAGGGAGGTCCCAACGCAGGACACTCCCTTCATTTTGAAGGACAGAGTTTCGTGCTCAGGTCAATCCCGTCGGGAATCTTCAGAAAAGATGCCACCAACATCATCGGAAACGGTGTCGTCCTTGACCCGATTACCTTCAAGGGGGAATGCGAGAACATCGCAAAAACCGGGGTGAATGTTCAGGACAGGATTCTGATTGCCAAGAAAGCACATCTCATCCTCCCTACACACCGGCTTCTCGATGCAGCAAACGAAGCTGCAATGGGCAAGGGCAAGATCGGTTCCACCCTCAAGGGCATAGGCCCGACCTACACCGACAAGGTCGGAAGATTCGGTCTGAGGGTCGGAGACATCCTCGCCCCTGACTTCCGCGACAGATTCGAAAGACTCAAGTCAAGGCACGTGAGGATTCTTTCCCAGATGGGCTTTGAATGTGACCCTCAGGCAGAAGAGGCAGCCTTTATGGAAGCAGTGGAATTCATCAAGGGCTTCCGCCTGATTGACTGCGAGTACCACGTGAACAAGATCCTTGAGACGGAAAGCATCCTGGCCGAAGGTGCCCAAGGCTCAATGCTCGATGTGGACTACGGCTCGTATCCTTTCGTGACCTCCTCCTCAACCGCCTGCGCAGGAGCCTGCATCGGCCTCGGAGTGAATCCCCACAAGATCGGTCACGTCTATGGAATCTTCAAAGCCTACTGCACAAGGGTCGGCAGCGGTCCTTTCCCGACGGAACTCTTCGACGAGACCGGTGAGAAACTCCGCA
>CAMEBJ010000028.1 GCA_945912085.1 uncultured Bacteroidales bacterium
TTCACGCCCTGAGGGACACTCTCGCCGTTGATTTCATCCCGACCCGTGACGGAGCGGAGGATGTCTGGCTCACAGGTCCAGCCACCTTTGTCTGCAAAGTACTTTTTGACTAATTCCTTGTCGGGATTATGCTTTGTCATTCCAGGATTTTTCGTTAATCCTGTCGTTCCCGGCTTGACCGGGAATCTAATTGCAGACAGACACGCGATTTAACATCCTCTCCATTACCAGCTTTGCAAGAATTATCGTAATCACCTCCCGTGAAATTCATTCGGCACAGGAATATTGCCTGGAGGCCTTTGTAGTGGCATTCTGTGTGCCCAATGAGGCATATTTCCTCATTCGCCACGCGAGATGGCCATAGAGGTCATTCTGTTGCCTATGGCTGTGGCGAATGAATTTCACGGGAAGTGTTTTCTTTGTGTTTCAGATGAAATATGTGCTTAGGCATCCTGGGGTGGACTGCTGCCGGTAGTGACTGGAACAGGGGTTGGCATCAGGGTATGGGTCGCTGCCGGTACGCACCTTCGGTGCTATCCCCCCACCGCTTCGCGGCGGTTCCCCCCGTTCACGAGCCACGGGCGGCTACGCCGTCCGCGACCCATACCCTGATGCTTACTGCGGAAATCCCTGAGTCTTTGTCATTCCTGACTGGCAATTTTTGTCATTTCCGTGCTGCTCTTCATTCCCAGCCCAGAGACTCTTCATCATTCCCTTCCTTTTCGTCATTCCCGGCTTTGACTTTCTGTCATTCCCGGCTCGTCCGGGAATCCTATTGCGTTGAGATGCCCTCATCATAATAGGTGGGGGAAACAACTTTTCCGAAATTGGACCATCTGTATGTTGCATATTACATTGTGCTCACATCATGACGATGATAACCCGAAAAGGACAAAGCGCAGTGGTACACATTCCAGAGGGTTCTACGGCATTCCGTCGTGCTTTGTCCCCTCCGAAAGCCGGGACAAAGCGCAGGACACCCCTCTACAGTGCACTCTGTGGCAGGTAGGTGCGCTTTGTCCTTTTCGGGTTTCCTCTCAGCGAATACTACCTGCAGATTGTCACCGATACGGGTGCATTGCCCCGCAAAAGTCAAACGATGAGCATCGGTCGGGATGGACTTCGGTATGGGAAGAAGGGTAGGGTTCTGAATAAGGAGGCAAGGCAGGTTGGCAAAGGGCGGAGAACAAATGAAACCCCGGGCACCATTGGGCGGGTGTCCGGGGCTTGCATTTTGGAAATCCCTGGAGTTCAGGGGTCTATGAGACTATTTAACCCAAGGTTTGGTCTCGTAGGAGGCACCTGTCACTCCGTTTGTGTTGGCGGTGTTGACAGGGAAGTAACCTTTTGACATATCTGTTAAAGAGAACGGCTTGTTCTGCTCTGTGCCGTACTGATTTTTATTCGATGAAGTGGAATATGTCGGAGAATAACCACTCTGAGAATATGTCCAGGCATTTGCCTGTGATATGTCAACCTTGTCGTCAGCATGGTAAACATAGGAGTAATTGGATTTTATGTTGTATGTCCCGTTGTTGCCTCCGTTGTTGTTATATAATCCGAACATATAAGTCTTTGCGAAAGCTGTCCCCAATTCCGATACATCAATATATACAATATTGCCGGAGATTTCCGCTGAACCGACATAATATGCTCTTGCAATTACATTCCCGTTTGTATTGATGTTGTAAAGAGTGTTTCCGGTGATGATAACGGCTGCGTTATCAAGTGGGATATCGTAGCCTGTATTTGCTTTGAAACCGTTCCCCAAATCCATCAGATGTCTGCGAGATATTGCTGAAGTGGCATTTGAATAGGTTTTCTCAGCATATATTACACAGTTCTTTATGGCTAATTGTTCTATGGATGAATACAGCGTAGATTTTTCCTTCTCAGTATCATATTTGTTGATATTCATCACGGAATAATTACCATCAGTACCTGCCATCTTGATAATGCAGTTATCAAAGCTTACAGACTTGATGACATACGCTGGAGTGGCGGATGCAAAACCAAACACGTTTTTCCGGGCAGTTATTGTACAATCTTCAATAATCGCATAATCAGAGGTTTTAGTCCCAGAGTCCCCACTGGCGACAAAAAGCCGGTTGGCAGTACCTTCCGCATTGGTTATGTTCAGGTTTTTCAATACAATATTGCCTTTGTCTAGATAAATGGAATTGCCTGCGCTAATTGTAATCTGTGTCTGAACATCTTTCTTGCGTCCAATCATAATGCTTCCATTCGCAAGTTTAAGATGTCCTGTTGCAGTGAAATCACCGTCAACGAAAATCAATCCACCTTTTTCCAGATTAGTTTTGGTTACTTGGTCGCCTGATAGAAGCTTGCCCTCAGGATATTTGCTTTTGTTGATGGTAATCCCGCCGGCAACTATGTCCTGCCCGGCATTGTAGATGCTCCAGTAGTCATTTTCATCAACCAGGTTTTCTGCAATATAGCGGTCTCCAGTAATGTTGATGGCGATGTCGTTGATGATTCCTTCAGTGAGTTTCATTTCCTTAGGAAGACTGATTTTCCTGGTGACTTTCTTGGTTGCGCTCTGGGCGGTCACGGTGAGTGTCGTTCCTTGCGCTTTCTCGACAGGAAGTGTGACATACCAGACCGTGTAGGTGTTGCCATTTTCGGTTGATACGGCAGGGAGACCTTCGGCATATTCTGCCGTTACGGTCGGGCTGACTTGAGTGTCGTTGTATTTCCCTTTGTCTGAGTTATAAACATCAGCATAACCTGACGGGCCGGAGGTGGCGAATTCCCCTTCATATTTTAGATATACCAAAGAGACCAGATTGTTTTTCTTATCCTTGTTGTCTTGCGAAGTCCACGGAAAACCAATTGAAACACTCTTTAGTTTGTCTCCATTGAAGACATTTTCTCCGTCGCGAAGAGTGACACGAACAAGGGCAAATAGTCTTTTTAGTTTGAGGTCAGATGAGGATAGGGATGTTTGTCCGCCTGTGACGTTAAGTACCGACTGTCCTAAGACATAATCTTGAAGCGGGTCGAATGATGTCGCTGTTGGATGCTGTATTGGATCAAGTTTGACATATACAGATTTGCCTGTACTGTTTTTGCTGATATTGCTTGTTCCTCTGTACGGCATCACGAAATAGTAGTTGTATGCTTTAGCCGTTTCAACTTGATCGTGGCTGTAGGTAAACGTATTTCCTTCTCGTTTGGCCTCCACAAAGCCGTTGATTTTCCACTCTCCTGTAGTAGCGTCAACCGGAGCCCAAGCCACTGCAATGGACTCTTTCTTGTCCAGTTTGACAGATTCGCTCGAAGGGTCAAAGAAAGACTTGACCTGGGCATCCTCCGAATCAACTGTAAATGTGTGGGTGATTAGTTTCTGTTCTGAAACGTTTTCCAGAATTTCATTTTTCTGACATCCTGCTATCGCGAGGAGGGCAGCAGCAAAGAAGACAATCTTTTTCATACTACAACTCTCCACCAAAAATGTCAGACTTCCCGTTGATCTCGTCATCTTCAGACATCCAGTCGTTCGGGTTGGATATTACCACCAGAACGGTGTCGTTTACAATTAGTGAAATTACGGAGCAGGCTGGAGACTCATATTTTACCCCCCCCCGTAAGTAATTTTGTTTTTGTTACCATAAGAATATCAATTTAGTTGTTTGTTCTGAAATATTGTCAGGCAGTGAATGGTGTCTTTCAAAGGTAGTAAATGTATTGAAAAAATCAAAATTACAGGTCATATCCCATTACAAACGTCTTTCCAGAGACTGTGACCTGGCATTTCATTGAGGTAGGGGCATCGGCAGGGGACTGGTCGAGGAACATGGCGGAGATGCCGTCGGTGAGGCCCTGGAAGGCGGAGGCTGCGCCCAGAGGGTGAATGACGGTGATGTAGCGGGAGGCTGCTCCGGAAGGCTTGGTGGTGCTTACCCTGTAGTATTTCCTGTCAACGCTTACCCCGATTGTGTCAGAATGCTTCGATGTTCCGGTTTCGGTCTTGAAACCAGTTGTTGCCTCGCAGAAGGTTTTGAAAATCATATTGTTGCCGTCTGCGAAGGTGGTGTGCGCACCGTAGATGCCGCTCTGGTAGCTGTCTGTTGTTACTGACTCCAGAGGATCGCACAGGTGGAAACTCAACTCGACCGGGAAGCCTGACCCGCTGCCGAATCCCTCGTCCACTATGACGAGGAACTCCCGATTGACGAAAAAGACGCTCCTTCTGTGGGTCAGGTCGGTGTAGGATGGGTTCTGGACCACAGCGACATCACAGACGGATGCTCCGGTGCAGAACGCTGTCCCGTTGCCGGATGCCTTACTTGCCATAGCCATCTGAGTTGCTGAAGCCGCTGCACCAATGGATGTAATCTGCTGAAGGACGGCCTCACCGTAGAGGAGACATTCCCCGAGCATTCTGCCGTCCGCGATGGTCGCCCCGGAGCGGGTCAGAGTGTTGTGCGAGGATGTGGCCCTGAAACTGTCCCTGACTGCATTGTCCGCAGCGGAGCCGCCATAGGAGAACACTCCGGCATCCGGAAGGAAACGCCTCCCGTTGCGGTACAGGCCTATGTGGCAGTTGTCCGGCTGGCAGTGCCACCAGTTGTTCGGATTGTAGTTGTTCTTCAGAACCAGCATTGTGGAGGCGGAGGTCCAGCCGCTGCGGAACATATACCATCCCGAGGCCGGGTAGGCGGCCATCAGATAATCAGGCTGGGTTCCCGATTTCCCTTTCGTTGCAAGCCATTCGAATGACTTGTCCTGAGGGAACATTTCGGCGAACTGCTTGAAATTGCGCACAAGATAGGATGATGAGACTACCCTTGTGTCGTTGAATTTCTCCACGGAATAGTCGGGGAACATGATGTCCCGGGCGAATTCCGCAGGTTTACGCAGTGTCTCCATAAAAACGGAAGGAAGGGACGACAGTCTGCCGTTTGCCTGTGCAACGCTGTATATGTCGCGGAAAATGTTGAAGACTGCCAGATGGTAGCTCGGGTCAAGTTCGTTCTGCATCCCGTCTTCAAGGAACTGCACTTCCAACTCTCCAAGCAGGTCCGAAGTGGCCTCTCTTTCCCATTCGGGAGCCTTGGCGAACTCAGGCATCATTACTCCGGCATAGAAGACCGCTTGAACCTCAAACAGCCTGTGGTTGCTGGTGAAAGTGTGGTAGTAATTGGCTCTGATGCTCTCGACGCAGTCGTGGAATGCCACAAGAACGGTGGAAAGCCACTGGGGTGTGAAATTCTCCGAGCGGATGAAATACTGGAGCATGTTGATCTGGTCCATTGTCCTGCTTGTGGCCTGCAGGTCAGTCCACATGTCTCTCACAGGATTGGAAGCCGGGATTGTCCCTCCCGGACAAGGATAGGTCTGAAGCCAGTCTGAATAGACATCTATCCACGCGAGGATGTATTTCTCGTCCCTGGTCACCCAATAGGCCCTTGCCTGGGGCTCCATCCACTGATGTCTGTGCTTCTGGATGAGGAACTGCTGCTCGGTCAGTCCGTCGGGCACGAATTCCCAGTTGATTCCGCCTTTGCCGTCTGAAAATGACCAGTAGCGGGCAAGTCCCGTGACCGGGTCAGTGACTTCCTGGTAGTTCTTGACATAGAATCTGTAGCCGCTTTCCTTTGAGGCCTGGTCGGCGATATTCAGTTCACTTTCCGAAATGCTGGTGGTGATAAGGTCCACAAGCGGGTTCCTGACATTTGTCCTCTCACGGTAATATTCCCTCAGATGCCACGCAGCCTGGTAGTAATCTCCGGCATTCCAAGCCTCCCTGACTTTCTCCAGTCCGGGGTAGTCAAGATTCAGAACTTCGCCAAGCCTGGGGTTCACTTCACCATTTTCGTCGCCTGAAGGTGAGTCAGTGATGGTTATGTCAATGTTCCCTCCTGAAGGTCTCTCGCCGATTTCTTCCCTGCCGCACGAAATGAGGATGGCAGCTATCAGGAAAAAAAGTCCTTTGCGTATGAGTGTGTCATTAAATATGTACATATTTTGTCTTGTTGGTCAGCGTGCAAATATAAATTGAATTAAAACATCTTTCCCGCCATTTTTGTAGTTGACATTTTCAGTATTGTTGAATATTGCACATATTGACAGGTGAAAATGTCAATATTTTGTTGCTCTTCTCAATATAATTGTCTAAATTGGAGCACAATTTTGAAATTATGTTCACTATTCTGCTTGTCTGTGTTCTTTTGACGGTTGCGGCCTGCCCTGTTGATGCCGCAAATGACGGTCAAATCCGTTTCTCCAATCTTTCAATAGATGACGGTTTGTCGCAGAACACGGTTTTTTCCATCTGTCAGGACGCTGAAGGCTACATCTGGTTTGCGACCCTTGAGGGACTGAACCGTTTCGACGGCAACTCTTTCACGGTTTTCCTTCACGACGAGAACGATCCCAGAAGTCTCCCTGACAACATTATCCACACTTTGTTCCTTGATTCACAGGGGAACCTCTGGATTGGAACAGAATCGTCACTTGTGCGGTGGAACCGGAGGATGGAGAGGTTTGACAATTTTTCTGCAGGCTCTCCCGTCATGTCGGTTGCGGAGGTTTCTGTGCAGAGGTTCCTTGTCGGGACTGAGAAGGGGCTGAGATGTTTTGACGCTGAGAAGGACTGTTTCACTGACAATCTTCCAGAAAACACGGCCAGGCTGAGGGTAAAGGCGATGACAAGACATTCTGATTCAATATATATAGGAAGTGTCGGTGAGGGGCTTTTTGTATATTCCATTTCAGGCGGGGAGATGATCAGGGTGCCGGCCTATTCCGGAAACAGTACAATCCAGACAATATTTGTCCAAAATGGAAACCTGGTCTGGTTCGGGACGGAGGGAGAAGGACTTTTCTGTCTGAATCTTGAAGATGGAGGTCTTCGCAATTTCAGGTCGGGGATGTCCCCCGGAGGGATCGGCTCCAATTTTGTCCGCTCCATCGCATCCGACACGAATGGCAGAATCTGGGTTGGGACTTTCAACAGCCTTGACATATATGACAGCGCGACAGACAGTTTCGAGTGTTACCGGAGCGACCCTTTCCGTGAGGGTACGATCTCCAGAAATTCTGTCAGATGTATCCTGAGGGACAATCAGGGCGGGATGTGGCTCGGGACTTATTTCGGAGGAGTCGATTACTGGCACCCGCTCCGCAGCCGTTTCGAGAACATCAGACGGACCCCCGGGGCAAATTCCCTGAATGATGACATAGTGAACTGCATCACGCCTGCTCCAGACGGGGTTCTGTGGATAGGAACCAACAACGGCGGTCTGAACAGCTACGACCCTGCCACGGGAAGATTCCACAATTTCGGGACCCATCCCGCAAATCGTGCAGACGGTCTGGAGTCAAACGACATCAAGGCCATTCACATAGATTCAGCCACTTCGGACATCTACATCGGGGCACACGCGGGGGGACTCTGCGTCCTGCCTGCACATTCCGGAACCATCAGACAATGCAAATTCAATGGTGAAACAGGCATAGCCCCGCTGGACATCTATTCCATAATAGAGGAATCTCCCGGGTTGCTCTGGATAGGTTCGCTTCAGGGGCTGTTTTCCTACAGGACTTCCAATGGAGAACTTCGCAATTATCCCACATCAGGTGAAGATAGTGACAATCTGAGAATCAGGGCCTTGATGAAAGACAGCAGGGGATGGCTATGGATAGGCGGCGAGAATTATATGGAAATACGTCAGATGAATGACGGCCGTCTGCTTCAGGTGAATCCCGGCTGCGATGAACTCTCCGGCCTGTCGTTTATTCTGGGATTCCACGAAAGCTCTTCCGGCATTGTCTGGATAGCGACCAGAAACGGACTTTTTGCCTATAGCCCGAAGGAGAACACCCTGAAAAGGTACACTGTCGCCTCAGGATTGCCGAGCAACGTAATCAACGGAATCGAGGAAGATTCCTACGGCAGGCTCTGGCTCAGTACGGACAACGGCTTGAGCTGCCACAATCCCTATTCCGGAGTTTTCCGGAATTTCACTGTGAAGGACGGCCTGCCGAGCCGGCAGTTCAGTATGGGGTCGCATTGCAGGCTCGATTCCGGGAGGATGTATTTCGGAGGAATCAGGGGCATCACCACTTTCATTCCGGAGCGCGTTACGGACAACCCTTATTCCCCGGCTCCGATCCTGTCCGGGTTCAGGGTTTTCAATGACAGAATTCTCCCGGGTGACGGGAGCGGCATCCTGAAAGAGAGTGTTGCATCCACAGGAAGAATCATCCTCAGGCACGACTGCAATTCATTCTCGGTGGATTTCACTGTCAATGACTTCATTGCAGGAGGGCACAGCACCTTCTCCCGGAGACTTGTCGGCTTTGAGGAGGACTGGACTGCCCCGTCTTCCTCAAGGACTGCTTCTTACTCAAACCTTCCTCCGGGAAAGTACCGTTTCGAGGTGGTCTCTGCCAACAATGACGGAAAATGGAACACGGATCCTACGGTTTTGGAAATATGGATCAGGCCCGCCTGGCATCAGCTTTTCTGGGTTCGTGCCCTTTTCGTGCTTGCCGGCCTTGCCCTTGTGGTCTGGAGCGTGTGGTTCTATATCGGCAAGAAGTCCGTGCAGAACCGTCTTGAACTGGAGAAGAAGGACAGGGAACATCAGGAGGAAATCAGTCAGATGAAGATGCGCTTCTTCATCAATATTTCCCACGAACTCAGGTCTCCTCTGATGTTGATTCTCAATCCGGTTCAGGAGATGCTCGACAGAGTTTCCGACATCTGGACCCGCAAGCAGCTCAAATATGTCCAGCGCAATGCCCAGAGGCTTCTCCACCTTGTGAATCAGCTTATGGACTACCGCCGGGCTGAACTCGGGGTTTTCAAATTGAGTGTCAAGCCGGAGGACATCAACAGGATTGTCAGGGAGAATTTCTCCTATTACGAGACCCTTGCCTCCAGCAAGAAACTGAAATATTCACTCATCTCGCACATCCCTGAAAAGACTGAGGTCCTTGTGGACGGCCAGTACATTGAACTGATACTCAACAATCTGCTCTCCAATGCATTCAAGTACACTGACAAAGGTTCGATCACAGTCACTGCAAGCCTCTCCGAGGGCAGATTCATTCTGGAGGTAGCGGACACCGGTGCCGGAATCCCGCTGGACCGGCAGGACAAGATTTTCGAGAGGTTCTACCAGTTGGAGAACAGCCACATAGGCAGTGGCATAGGTCTTTCCCTCGTGCAACGACTTGCCGAACTGCATCATGCGACCCTGGAATTGGAAAGCGAGGAGGGAAAAGGATCCCGATTCATCGTGAGCATCCCTCAGGAGAGGTCGGCATATTCTCCTGATGAGCTGTCGGCCGGTACTGCCGATGCTCCTCACACCACAAACTCCAGAGAGATGTATATTCTTGACAGTCAAGAGACTCATGAAGAAACTCAGGGCACTCAGACTGTCCCGGACGGATCCCGTCCCAAAATTCTGGTCGTGGAAGATGAGGAGGACATTCGCGCCTATATGGAGACATCCCTGTCATCTTCATTCCAAATCCGCTGTGCCCCGGACGGTGCCCGTGCCCTGGAGATGGTCGGGGAAGATTGTCCGGATATGGTTATTACGGATATGATGATGCCTGTGATGGACGGAATGAAACTTTGTGCCCGTCTGAAACAGGACAGCAGTACAAGCCACATTCCAGTCATTATGCTTTCCGCCAAGGCTGACGGACAGGATCAACTGAAGGCTCTGAACAGTGGAGCTGACGACTTCCTGACCAAACCTTTCTCGATGACAATGCTGAAGGCGAAAATCCGCAATATGCTACGCACGAGGATGATAATCGAGGACAAAGCTACCCGCAGCACCGCATTCTCGCCGGAAAAGGCGGCACTGAATGCTATGGATGAGGAGATTGTCCGCAAGGCGGTGTCCGTAGTTGAACGGAATATGGACAATGTGGAATTTTCCACTGATGAGTTCGCCCGCCAGATGAATATGAGCCGTTCCAATCTCCATCTCAAACTGAAGTCAATCACGGGAGATTCCGCCCTGGGATTCATTTACAAAGTCCGGTTCAGGGAGGCTTGCCGCCTGTTGGAGGACGGGCGTTACAGTGTGTCCGAGATCAGCGATATGGTAGGGTTCAACACTCCTTCCTATTTCGCCACCTGTTTCAAGAAGCATATTGGCTGCCTGCCGACAGAATGGACGAAACGGAACAAAATTGAAAAATGATTGTACAAATTTGAAGAAAGAAACACAGGATTTGCCGTGAATGGAACATAATAGGAATCACGGCCTGTCCATATTCAGTAATTTTGCATTGTTGACAGGTAGTCTCCGACTCTGTCCGACACACTGATTGAAAACACTAAGACAACTGATATGAACAAATTTGCAATCTCTATTCTGACCCTGGGCCTGGCATTGTCCGCAGCCTGTTCGCCCGATCAGAAAGAACATCTTTCCAAAGATGGGAACATCGACCGTTACCTTCCTCAGGATGAAACCGGTGAAGAGGGCGCGGCAGCGGTCAGCCGTGAGGTTTTTGATCTTCTGAACCTGGATTATCCCGGCCTTGAGAATGTGAAGTCAGCCCTGGAAGAGAGGGACATGGTGAGTGCCGCAAAGAATCTTCTGGACTACTGGCGCACCCGCAGCGGACTTTACAATCCGGATGTTGACCTCATTACCACAACCTGTACCGCTTCCGAGAAGAACATTGCCGACCAGGCACTCGAGTACCGTTTTTATGTCCGCAATTTTGCGGAGAAGACCGATGCGGCGACAGGTCTTGACATTTATCATTCTTTCGGTTCGGCCGGAAAAATCGACTGGGAATATGTTCCAGAGGGGGTGACCAGCCAGGAATTCCGCTATCAGAAGCACCGCCACCAATGGATGGAACCTCAGGCGAAGGCCTATCGCACAACCGGCAACGAGGCCTATTTCAAAAACTGGGTGGAAGTTTACGGCAGTTGG
>CAMEBJ010000029.1 GCA_945912085.1 uncultured Bacteroidales bacterium
ACTGGTTGAATCCGGCAGCCTGTTTTGAGAGAATCTCCAGCATACCTCTTGCCTGAGCGTCCATCTTTGCGTAAATCGCATCAGCCTCACCTTTTGCCATCCGACGGATTTTCTCAGCCTCTGCCTCAGCATCGATGATGGCTTTCTCCTTTTCAATCTGAGCAGGAACGACAATATTGGCCTGCTGGGTAGCCTTCTCCCTTTCTGCACGGGCAAGTTCCGCATCACGCTCTGACTTGTAGGCCTCTTCGAGAGCCTTTGCTGCCTGCACTTTTTCCGCAGCCACTGCAATTCTTGAAGCCTCAGCCTCTTTCTCACGGCGAAGTGCATCGGAATTGGCGATTGCAATCTTAGAATTGTTCTCTCCCTCGACTGCCTTTGCATTTGCGTCTGCAGTGCATATTCTCGTGTCCCTAATAGTCTCGGCAATCCTGATGTCCTTGTCCCTGTCGGCTTCGGCCTTTCCGATTTCACCGAAGCGGTTCTGCTCGGCAACGCTCTTCTTCGCGTCGTTGATGGCCTTTGCTGCTGCCTCTTTACCGAGAGCCTCGATGTAGCCGGACTCGTCCCTGATGTCGGTCACGTTCACGTTGATGAGTTTCAGACCGATTTTCCGGAGTTCCGCTTCCACGTTTGCGCTGACATTCGCAAGGAACTTGTCCCTGTCGGAGTTGATTTCCTCGATGTCCATCGTTGCGATGACAAGACGCAGCTGACCGAACAGGATGTCAGTGGCAATGCTTTGTATGTTCTCGAAAGTCAGGCCGAGGAGCCTTTCTGCAGCGTTTGTCATACTGTCTGGCTCCGTGGAAATTCCGACAGTGAAGCGGCAAGGTACATCGACCCTGATGTTCTGTTTGCTGAGTGCATTTGTGAGGTTGCACTCAATTGAAATCGGAGTGAGGTCAAGGAAGGAGTAGCTTTGGAAAACCGGCCAGATGAATGATGCACCTCCGTGGATACATTTTGCAGAAGATTTCCTGCCTGTTTTTCCGTAAATAACAAGAACCTTGTCAGAAGGACATCTCTTGTAGCGTTTGAGGATGACTGCCAACGTCACAATTATCACTGCGACGATAATGAGAATAAGAATCAGTTCCATATTTGTGATATTATTAGATTGTTCAGATAATCAATGAGTTAAGTTCTTCCACAAGCACGGTGTTCCCGTCAATGGCTTCCACCACCCTGATGGTTCTGCCTGTCGGAATCGGATCTCCGTCCGTCATTGCGTCATACTCCCTTATGGCATTGTTGATGCTTATCTGCACCTTTCCCATGCCCTGTCTTGCTCCGGGAATTGCAAGATAGACCGTTCCCTGACAACCTGCAGATGACTTCTGGATGTCAATGTTGCCGGACTGCTGCATTGAACTCAGCCATTTGAAGAGGTACATCACGATTGCCACCAGTGCAACTCCCACAATGACAGAGAGTAGAATTAGAAGCCAGGTCTGTGAGATCTTAGGACGCATCAGAATTGCCGTCCAGCTGAATCCAAGGCAAAAATTGACGAAGTTCCTGAAAGTGTATGGATTGCTTCCCGATCCGGTTTCCATATCAACGTCTAAATCAAAATCAACCTCTCCACCGCTCAGTCCGACAAAGGTCAAGATACTTTCAATCAAGAAAACCAGTGAAGAAGACAGCGCGACTATCCAAAGGATTTTCGCAAAAAGGTCAAGTGTGGCCCACCATTCTGTTATCATAGTCAATTGTGTTTAGAAATATATCGCAAATGTATAAATATTTATCGAAAAACAACAAAATATTTTCGAAATATTAAATATTCCAAAAAATATGTCCATTTTGTTGAAATAGTTTGTAATTTTGCGCCCTATTTTACGAAATACACATTTATATATATATTATGAACAAACTCGAAAATGTAGCAGTGCTTGTCGTTGATATGCTCAACGACTTCGTTACCGGTGCACTCGGATGCGACAGGGCCAAGGCTATTGTGCCTGCCAATGCCCAGCTTCTGGATGCTGCCAGGAAAGCAGGTGTGCCTGTCATCTTCTGTAATGACGCACACATCGCAGGGATTGACCGTGAATTGAAACTCTGGGGTGACCACGCCATTGCAGGGACAAAGGGTGCAGAAGTTATTCCGGAACTCAAATTGTCAGACAAAGATTATGTTGTTCCAAAACGCAGATACAGCGGTTTCTTCCAGACTGACCTTGATATTCTCCTCAAGGAACTTGGAGTGAAGACTGTGATTATGACAGGCCTTCACGCACATATGTGCGTACGTCACACATCAGCTGATGCATACTGCCTCGGTTACGATGTGATTGTGGCAAAGGAGGCAACAGATTCCTTCACTCAGGAGGATTACGAGAATGGTCTTGCATATCTCAAAACCTGCTACGGAGCTGATGCATACACAAATGAAGAGTTGATTGCGGCTTTTTAATCTGATTTAGGCAAATTTTCTTAAATCCCGAACAAATCGGTGGTTCAGAAGAAGTAAAACACTTTTGTTAAGAGAGATAACAAAAATGTTTACAGGATTCCGGCCACCGATTTGCCGTTTGAACGGTCGATGAAGGCTATGATTTCCGAAGGAGCCTTCACCAGTTTTGCAAATTTTCCGGTGGCAACCGTTTCGAAACTGTCAATCAGGTCGGTGTCCACATATCCGTTGCCGGCAACTGTGTCTATTGTCAGGTAACCCACGCCAAGTGAGGTGATGTTCTGGAAGAAATGGGTACCCTGGCTCGGCTCGACACGGAATCCGGGAATCCCGCATTCGACAATCATCCTGGCTTCGGATATGTCGCTCCACAGAACGGGAATCCCAAGCCAGGGGTCGGATGAACCCCACCGGCCGGGGCCTATCAGAAGATAGGACTCGCCGGTGGATTTCATCAGGGCGTTCATCTGCGAGATCTCCCTTGCCATTTCTTCCGTGAAGCTGCTGTCGAAGAGGGAAGGATTGATTATCAGGATGTGCTTCATTCCCTGAATCAGGCCGTTGCCAAGGGCAATCGAGGCTTCAAGCACAGGAGAGGAAATTTTTGAGCGAACATCTTCGAAAGAGGTGTCTGTCCTTGTAGAAAATTCGCTGATAGGTCGGACCTGAAGAAGTTTCAGAACGCATCCTCCTCCGTTCTGTTCACTGATGATGTCGGCTGCGAACTCTATTTCCACGTCGCACATCAACTCCTGACGGCAGATCTGCATTATATCCCTGAGGATTTCCGGCAGAGGAAAGCGGCCGTATTTAAGGATTGCATCGAATGAAATGATTCTTGCACCCTCGGAATTGACCCCCGGCACAATCCTGTTGTCACCGGCCACAAAGGTGGATGCAACCAGCTCCGGATGGTCAAAACCCATCAGGGCTTCTGCCACAGGGATTTTTGCAAGGTTTATGCTGTCATTTTTGGAAATCTTGAAGGCTCCCGGGCGAAGGTCAAGGGCATACATATTCTTCTGTGTGTCCCTCAGGGCCAGTCCCGGCTCGGAGAGTTGGAGAATTTTCTTTGGAAAACGTGGGGAGAACCTCAGGACGTGTCCTCCGTCAACCACAGCCTTCCCTAGACCGAATGCCATATCCACCACGCCATCCTCCGGTTTTTCCTTTCCGAGAGGGTAGTAGTTTATTGAACGGGCAACTCCGGAAAGCATAGGGTAGAAGAAGCCCTCGTGCTGCGTGCCGCATATACTCTGGATGACTACCGCCATTTTTTCTTCGCTCAGAAGATTCGCGGTGGTCTGGATGTAGGAACGGCTGCCGCTGAAGAAAACCGAGGCATAGACGCTCTTGATTGCCTTTCCGAGCATCCTGAGCATCTGGTCGGGATTCTCTGCCAGAGGAATCATATAGGTGGAATACACGCCGGCAAAGGGCTGGTAGTTGCTGTCCTCGAGTTTGGAACTGGACCTGACTGCAAGAGGGGACTTCGCAGTCTCGACATAGACCTTCAAATCGTCAAGCAGTTCTTTGGGCAGGCTTGATGCAACGAATTCCGAGAGGATTTCCTCGTCCGATATGTCTGCATCGATGACATACTGGAGGTCATTCATCAGGATGAACTCATCAAAATAGTCTGCAGCAACTACAATGGTCCTTGGGATGGAAATCTTTACATCAGTGTATTTGTTGGCCAGTTCATATTTCTGAATCAATGAGTTGAGAAAGGCCAGACCGCGGGCCTTGCCTCCGAGGGACCCTTCTCCGACACGGGCGAACCAGATGTATTTCTCGTAGGTGTCCCTCTCGAATTTGGCAATGATACCGCGTCCGGAAAGCACGTGGTAGTCCCTGATTTGCTGGAGAACGAAGGCTTTTACTTCCTTGACGTTGGCGAAGTGGCTCTCCTTTGCCTCCCTGAAAACGTGGGCGAGGGTAAAGAGTCCCCTTGAGAAGAACCATTTCGAGAACATATTCCTGGATGCGTTGTACAGAAGGACCTCATCGGGAATCCTGCTGACAATATCTTCCAGTTCCTTCAGGTCGGAGGCCCTTCCGTACTCGTTCCTGGCTGCATCCCTGAAGACGAAATCTCCGAAACCGAACTCCTCGCGGATGTACTCTGAAAGCTTGAGCATCAAGGTTTTGGAGTATTTTCTTAAAAATCCTACCCCGAGGGTCGCAGCCACTTCGGAAATGCTTTCCTGGGAGGACTGAAGCAGAACCGGCATCAGAGGGTCGTCAGCCTTGATGTTCTTCACAAGGTCGATTCCCGCGTCGAGTTTCTCGCTCTCCGGCGGGTCATTGCGGTGAAGCACGAAGCCCACGTCGGAAATGACTCCGAGCAGGTTGCTCTTGTATTTCTCGTAGATTCCCATCGCATCCTCATAGTTGGTTGCCAGGAGGATTTTCGGACGGGAACGCTTGCGGAGCTTTCTCTGGGCTTCGTTGAAGGTGTCCTTCAGGAACTCTGCACTCTGTTTGAGTACAAGTTTGTAGAGTTCAGGAAGATAGGTTGAGTAGTAGCGCACCGAGTCTTCCACAAGGAGGATGGCCTGGACACCTGCTCCGAGGATGTCGTCGTGGGCATTTGCCTTGTCCTCCAGAAGTTTGACGATTGCGACTATGAGTTCGGCGTTTCCGTGCCAGGAGAATGTGTAGTCGATTCCGTAGGTGTCCTGGATGGCGAGCCTTTTGTAGATTTCCTTGGAAAAATTGGTCAGGAGGACGAAAGGAATGCCTTTGTGCGAATCCTCAAGCCTTCTTGCAAAATCGAAAATCTCACTGTCAGCCGTGTTGTACATACAGATGACCATGTCGATGCTGTCATCTCTTTCCAGAATCCTGTCGGCCTGTGCGGAAGTCGTTGCCCAGATGAATTTAGGGGGATTGCTCAGGTTCAGATCGATGTACTCCCTGTAGATCTGCGACTCGATCTGTCCGTCCTCTTCGAGGATGAAGGCGTCATAGTTGCTGCAGATCATCAGGATCTTGCGGATTCTGTACTTGATGAGAGACTCGTAGTCTGTGGTGCGGAGTTCTCTCAGGCTGATCGGCTCTTCTGCTTTCATTTGCGGAATATTGACAATTGTTGCTTACCTGGTGTTTCTGATGCGTCTACGGAATTCGGCGACGGTTACTGCGGTTGCAACTGCCGCATTGAGTGATTCCGATGTGTCTGTGGAACCGGGGAACGGAGGAATGTACAATCTGTCGGAAACTACTTTGCTGACAGTGTTGGATATACCGTTGGACTCGTTTCCCGTGATGACCATTACAGGGCAGTCCTCTCCGGTTGCAAGGTCACTGGAATAAATGTCGTTCCCGTCAAGAAAGGTACCATATACCTTCCCCCCTGCATCCAGAAACTTCCTGCCGATGTCCTCCAGACTTGTGTAGTGCATCCTGACTCTGAAAATCGCCCCCATTGTGGCCTGGACAGTTTTGGGATTGAAGACATCAACGGTGTCCTGAGTCGCGAAGATTTCCCTGACTCCGAACCAGTCCGCAATCCGGATGATGGTACCCAGGTTGCCCGGATCCCTGATTGAGTCCAGCCCGATGCAAAGTCCATTTTCCGGGGCCTTGTCTGTGCTTTGAAATGAAGGCATTCTGACCACGGCAAGAACGGGGGAAGGGGAGGATTGAAGGCTGATGCGGGACATTCTTTCCTCTCCGATTTCGTCCCTCCTGTAAATATCCACTATCTCGAATCCGGATTTTACGGCTTCCGAGACCATTTTCTCCCCCTCGACGGTGAAAAGTCTTTCCCTGTCGCGGAATTTCTTCTGTGACAGGGATTTGATTAGTTTTATCTCATTGTTTGATATAGGCATATCCCATTGTTCTTTCTTTCGCTGCCGGGAAATCTAGTATCCGAGAATCTTGAGCATTGACTTGTAGGTCTGCTCCTTGCTGAACAGTTTTGTGAAATACTCGCCGTTCTCATCCTTGTCTATGATGATGTGCTTTGGCGCAGGCTGGAGGCAATGCTGGATTCCGCCGTAACCTGCGATTGATTCCTGGTAGGCTCCGGTGTGGAAGAATCCAATGTAGAGAGGGTCCTCGTTGTGCTCGATTTTAGGGAGGAAGATTGCGTTGGCGTGCGCATCCGCATTGTAGTAGTCCTGGCTGTCGCAGGTCAGTCCTCCAAGGAACACCCTCTGGTACTTGTCGTTCCATTTGTTTATAGGAAGGAGAATGAACCTCTGCTTTATTCCCCAGGTGTCAGGCAGGGTGGTCATGAAAGAGTTGTCAATCATATACCATCTTTCCCTGTCGTTCTGCTGCTTCTGGTCAAGAATCTGGAAGATTGTCGCTCCGGATTCCCCGACGGTGAAACTTCCGAATTCGGTGAAGATGTTCGGCTCCTGCACTCCGCGCGCGTTGCACATTATCTTGATTTGACTGATGATCTCCTCCGCCATATACTCGTAGTCAAAATCCATCGCAAGGGAGTTCTTGATTGGGAAGCCTCCTCCGATGTTCAGTGAGTCCAGCTCAGGGCAGATTGCCTTCAAATCACAATAGACAGTCACGCATTTGGCCAGTTCATTCCAATAGTAGGCGGTGTCGCGGATTCCGGTGTTGATGAAGAAGTGGAGCATCTTCAGGTGGAACTTGCTGCTCTTGCTTATGACATTCTCGTAGAAAGGCACGATGTCGCTGTAGCGGATTCCGAGGCGGGATGTGTAGAAGTCGAATGTCGGTTCCTCCTCTGAAGCAATGCGGATACCGAGGTTGATCGGAAGGTCCACAAGGTCATTCAGCTGGTTGTACTCGTTCATGTTGTCGAGCACGGGAATGATGTTCCTCCAGCCGTTGTTCACGAAGTTGGCTATGTTGTCTATGTAGGCCGGTTTCTTGAATCCGTTGCAGACGATGAACAGGTCCTTGTCCACAACTCCTTCTGCCTCAAGTGCTTCAATCAGATTAAGGTCGAATGCCGAAGAAGTCTCGAGATGGATGTCGTTCTTCAGGGCTTCCCTCATTATGAACTCGAAGTGGGAACTCTTGGTACAGTAGCAGTAATGATATGATCCCTGATAGTCCACCTTTGCGATTGCCACGTTGAACATCCTCTTTGCCCTCTGAATCTGTGATGAGATTTTCGGCAGATATGTAATCTTGAGAGGTGTCCCGTACTGATTGATTATGTCCATCATACTGATGTCGTGGAAATACAGTATGCCGTTCTCAACGCGGAACTCGTCCTGCGGAAACTCGAATGTCTGGTTAATCAAATCAATGTACTTGTCTTTCATTTTAGTAAAGTAATTAAGTCGGATTATATGCTTAAAACTCAATCCGATTTACGCGGATTGAAAAATTGGGGAGCAAAGTTATCATTTATATTCATTATTCCTATATGTTTATATGGAAATTTCCTTATTTTCTGTTCAAAATTTTGTCATTACGGCGGATTGGCATAAATTTGCAAGATGTTTGTGCCTCTGCCTGTTGCTGCGGCAACGGTGGGTTTCCGCCATGAAACGTCTGTTCCTCATATCGGCTCTTCTTCTGGCCGTTGTTTCCTGCAGTACCACAAGAGTGTTGCAGGAAGGAGAATACCGGCTTGCGAAGAACACTGTCAATGTCACCAATGACAAGAAGTTCAATGCCGGAAACATCGAGCCTTACATCAAACAGAAACCGAATTCCTATTTCATTTTCGGCTGGAATCCCTTCCTGAATGTTTACAACTGGCAGAACGGAAAGGGGAAGGGCTGGGACAAGTTTGTAAAGAAAATCGGCGTCGCTCCCGTTGTCTATGATCCCGACCAGGTTGACAATTCGGAAACCAACATCCGCAGACATCTTGAGTACCTCGGATATTACGGTTCGCAGGTGCAGGGTACTGTGCAGGTGAAAGGAAGGAGGGTTAAAGTAAGATATGATGTGACACTTGGTAAGAGACTGCCAATCAAAGAAATCCGTTACAATGTACCGAAAGGTCCTCTTGCCGATGAGTTTTTTGCGGACACGCTAAATTCGACCATAAAGGAAGGAATGTACCTTTCAGAGCAGTCCCTGGAGCAGGAGGCGGTTCGTTCGAGCGGGTATCTCAGGAACAAAGGTTTCTACGGTTTCAACAAGAACTATTATTTCTTTGAGGCCGACACCCTTAGCGCTTCGGATTCGGTCATTCTTGAGCTGAAAATCAACGAATACACCAGGAACGAGACTCCCAAGGATGCAGTCCCGTTCCGGAAATTCTCTTTTGGAAATGTTGAGATAGTCTATCCCAAGAGTTTGAAAATCAGGGAGAATGTTCTGAGGAATCTCAACACGATTGTTCCTGGTCAGCCTTATTCTGAGACTGTCATCAACAACACCTATTCAAGACTCTCTGCACTAAGGATGTTCAGCGGAATCAACATCGGTTCGACAAAGGTTTCCGAGGACAGGGTGGACTGTGAGATTTCATTGAGCCAGACCAAGTTGCAGGGTTTCAAGGTCAACCTTGAGGCATCGGTGAACTCCACGGGACTGATGGGTATTTCCCCGCAGCTGTCGTATTATCACAAGAATATTTTCCGTGGAGGGGAGTGGCTGAGCTTGACTTTTATGGGTAATTTCCAATTCAAGTTCAACAACAGCACGAAATCCAACGAATTCGGAGTCTCTGCAGGTCTGAGCTTTCCGAAGTTCCTCGGACTGCCTTACCGTCTTTTCCGGGGTCCTTCAATTCCAAGAACCGACATCAATGTGTCCTACAATTACCAGAACCGTCCGGAGTACACAAGGAACATCATATCCCTTTCCTATGGGTACAACGGCAGTCTGAAGGGTCGCTTTTTCTATCAGGTTTACCCTGCCCAGCTGAATATCGTGCGCCTTTTTGACCTTGACGAGGCTTTCTACAAGTCCCTGGAAGGGGATCCTTTTATGAAGAATTCCTACCAGAACCACTTTGACCTCGGACTTGGAGGCTCTCTTTACTACACGACAAATGCGGATGTCAATCCGAAGACCTCCTATTTCTACACGAGGCTCCAGTTCGATCTTTCCGGCAATCTTCTCAGTGCGTTCAAGCCTCTGATGTCAAGGGATGTAAATGGTGCCGGGCTGATCTGGAAGACTCCTTTCTCCCAGTATGTGAAGGGCGAACTGACAGTAGGAAGGACCTGGAGATTTGGCAAGAATGACGGGCAGGCTGTTGCTCTGAGGCTTGTCGGGGGTGTGGGATATGCCTACGGGAACAGTTCTGCGCTTCCTTTCGAGAAGCATTTCTACGTCGGAGGTGCAAACAGCCTGAGAGGATGGCAGGCGAGGTCGGTCGGTCCCGGAACCGTTCCGAAGGACAGCACTTTCATAATCCCGAACCAGACGGGAGACATAAAGCTTGAGATGAATGCAGAGTACCGCTTCAAGATGTTCTGGAAGATTGCCGGTGCGGTCTTTGCCGATGCGGGTAATGTCTGGACATTCAAGGAAAGTTCCTCCACGGCAGACCGTTCCTCTCTCATTACTACCGATTTTTTCAGGTCAATAGCCCTGAACTGGGGAGTGGGAATCCGCCTGGACTTTGATTTCCTCGTCCTGAGGGTTGACCTCGGTCTGAAACTGCACGACCCTGCAAGGGAATACTCCTGGCTCCCTCCTTCACAATGGTTCAAACGAGACGGCTACACAATCCATTTCGGTGTGGGCTATCCTTTCTGATGTATATGGGGACATTAGATATCTTCTGTTTCTAGTGATTTCTGAAAAAATATTTACCTTTGCCTTATGGAAATCAAGGCAGTGATATTCGATCTCGACGGGACTTTGTACGAGTCCCGTCATTTTCCGTTGCGGCTGATTCTTGCGGATCCCCTTCATCTTAGGATGCTGGCAGCGGAGAGGCGATGCAGAAAGATGCTGCAGGGAAAGTTCTTTGGAGGTGCTGAAGATTATTATTCAAAGTTGTTCTTTCTGATGGGCAGTGGGTCTCAGACTGCCGCCAGCAGATGCCGGAAGTGGTTTTTTGAAAGATATATGCCATCGCAGGTGAAAATCATCAGGGAGAGGATGACTCCGCGTCCGGGCCTGAAGGAACTCCTCTGCGGGCTCCGTTCTGCAGGATGCAGGGTAGCATTGCTTTCGGATTACAGCGCAGTGCCTGAGAAACTGGAGGCTGTGGGGCTTTCCGTTGAGGATTTTGACAAGGTCTGGGAGTCTCCTTCGCTGGGTGGCCTTAAGCCTTGCCGTGAGGTCTTTCTGAATGCCTGCGCTGCCCTTGGAACTGCACCGGGTGAGACTTTGATGGTCGGTGACAAGGCCGCAACTGACGGTGGTGCTGCCGCTGCAGGTCTTCCCGTGGTGCTCATCTCCAAAGAACCCTCCCACCGTCTTCCAGCTTCTTCCTGCAGCAACCCCATCGCGGCATCCTCGCGCCGCCTTCCCCTCCCTGGCGAGATTTGCGCAATGCCTTGGGAGGTGTTTGTTGAAAAAGTTAAGGTAATTTTTTGAAGATTCCTCAATAGATAAGGCTATGTTGAGAAAAATAAGAATCACGTTGGC
>CAMEBJ010000030.1 GCA_945912085.1 uncultured Bacteroidales bacterium
TTCAGCCAGATTCTGGAGGAAGTTCCGGAACTTTCAAAATTCGCCTACAGGATTGACACCTACACCTTCAATCCAATCATCGACTCTTCCGACGTGGAACCCTCTCTCTGGCAGGAACTGGCCATTCTGATCTCAGACAGATACGACATTTACGACGGATTCGTGATTCTGCACGGCACCGACACGATGGCATTTTCAGCCTCGGCGCTCAGCTTCATGCTCGGAGGGCTGACGAAACCGGTAATCTTCACGGGAAGCCAGCTTCCAATCGGGGTACCGAGGACAGACGGCCGTGAAAACATCATATCTTCCGTGGAAATAGCGGCGGCAAAAGACAGCGACGGACATCCGGTTGTTCCGGAAGTCTGCATCTGTTTTGACAATATATTGATGAGGGGAAACCGGACCACAAAAGTGAGTGCCGACAATTTCCGGGCGTTCAAATCGGAGAACTACCCTCCCCTTGCAGAAGCCGGAATCAGCATACGGTACAACCTGCCGTGCATCAGAAGGCCGCAGGACTGGATTGCAAGGCCATTCACCCAAACCCGGCTTGACACCAGGGTCTCGATTCTGAAAATACATCCGGGAATCACTCCGCAGGTGGTCAGGAACATCCTGTGCGGAGAAGAGACCAGGGCAGTCATCATTGAGACCTACGGTTCCGGGAATGCACCCTGCAAGGAATGGTTCCTGTCCATCGTCAGGGAAGCGGTTTCATCCGGAAAGGTCCTCGTAAACGTGACACAATGCCCCGGAGGAGTTGTCAATATGGATTTGTACACCGGAGGCAAGGCGCTCAAGGAAGCGGGAGTCATCAGTGGCTACGACATCACGACCGAAGGAGCCCTGGCAAAACTTTTCTGCCTTCTCGGACGATTTGAGGACAACGAAAGTGTCAAGACCTGGCTGGATATGGATTTGAGGGGTGAAATATCAAAATAATTATTGCTGTATGAAAATTATTTGCTAAATTGCACCGGTTTTTGAGAATGCGAGAGCATCCCATACGGAAAATACAAGAAACTATTTTAATATTATTAATTAACACACAAAAACAGTTATGAAAAAATTTTTCGTGTTTTTGGCAGTAATCGGCTTCACCGCCCTTTCTGCACAATACGCAGCAGCGCAGGACGCTGAAACAGCAGCACCTGCAGAAGAAGCAGTTGCAGCACAGAGCGTAGATCCGTTCAACGCCCCAGCTGAGGAAGTGCCTTTCCATCAGGCACTCAAAACCAAATTCATCGAGGGTGGTGCAGGCTTCATGTCTCTGGTCATCATCTGTCTCATCCTCGGTCTTGCTCTCTGCGTTGAGAGAATCCTTTATCTGTCCCTTTCAAAGACTAACACAAAGAAACTCCTTGAGAAGATTGAGGCTGCACTTGCAGAAGGTGGAGTTGAAGCTGCAAAAGAGGTTTGCCGCAACACCCGCGGACCTGTAGCAAGCATTTTCTATCAGGGTCTTCTCCGTATGGACCAGGGCATTGAAGTTGTCGAGAAAACTGTCGTTTCCTACGGTTCAGTTCAGATGAGCCAGATGGAAAGCGGTCTTTCCTGGATTTCCCTCTTCATCGCCATCGCTCCATCCCTCGGATTCCTCGGAACGGTTATCGGTATGATCCAGGCGTTCGACGCCATCCAGGCTGCCGGTGATATTTCTCCAAACGTCGTTGCAGGAGGTATGAAGGTCGCTTTGATTACGACTGTCGGCGGTCTCATCGTCGCTGTCATCCTTCAGATTTTCTACAACTATATCCTTTCAAAGATTGACTCTCTCACAATTGAAATGGAAGACGCATCAATCTCCCTGGTGGATACATTGGTTAAATATCAGAACAAATAATTTACAATAATGTACACTAAGATCGTAAAATACATTTCGTGGGCTCTGCTGATCGTCGGCGTAGTCATCGGTGTGCTCGGTTTCATCATCGGGTTCAACACCAACGACGCTGTTGCCGTTGACACTCTGCTCTACTGGGCGTATGTTATGGTCGGCCTTGCAGTCGGTTCCATCGTTCTGGTGGGTATCATTGTAGGTGCAATGACCAATCCTAAAGGACTTGTCAAAACTGGTATCGTAGTCCTTGTAGCGGCTGTCATCGTCGCAGGAGCATACTTCCTCGCCCCGGGTACGGAACCTGTCGGATACAACGGCGTTCCTGAGACCGCAGGCTGGCTCAAATTAACTGACACGATGCTGAACCTTACATATCTTTCCTGCGCAGCGGCTGTCCTTTCAGTCATTGTAGGATCAATTGTAAGTGCAGTCCGTAAATAATTCCGACAGACTATGGCTAAGAAAACACCTGAAATCAACTCAAGCTCAACAGCGGACATCGCGTTCCTGCTGCTCTGCTACTTCCTGATGACCACCACAATGGGTCAGGATTCAGGATTGCAGCGCCGTCTGCCTCCTATGCCTGACGAGAACGCCAAGGTAGAGGACCAGAAAGTCAATCGTCGCAACATCATCGTTGTGAAGATCAACTCTCAGGACAGGCTGATGGCTGCCAACGAGCCAATGGATGTCACCCTATTGAAGGACAAAGTCAAAGAGTTTCTTACCAACGTGAACAACGATCCCAACATGTCCGAGAAGACAATGAAAGACATTGAGGGATTCGGACAATGGCCGGTTTCAAAGGGAGTCATCTCCCTTCAGAATGACCGTGGTACAAGTTACCAGGCCTACATCGCAGTCCAGAACGAACTTGTGAAAGCCATCAACGAACTCCGTGACGATTTTGCACTGTCACAGTTCGGAAAGAAGTATTCACAGCTTGACGAGGACAAGCAGAAGATAGCCAGGGAAGCTGTTCCACAGAACATTTCAGAGGCTGAGCCAAAGGACACAAAGAAATAGGAAAAGGAGAGAATAGATATGTCAAAATTCGGAAACGACAACAAAAAGGCAATGCCGGCATTGACCACGTCATCTTTGTCCGACATCGTGTTCATGCTCCTGTTCTTCTTTATGGTGACAACAAGCATGCGTGAGACCGAGAACAAGGTGCTGGTCAAACTGCCTGAGGCGACTGAGATCGCAAAACTCGACAGAAAAGACCTCACCTCCTACATCAACATCGGTCCTCCTGTAAAACATCTTCAGGCACAGTACGGTACTGATGCCCGTATCCAGTTGAACGACTCATTCAAGACAACTGACGAGATTCGTGACTTCATCGCTGCAGAGCGTGACGCCCTCAGCGAGGCTGACAGACAGTTTATGACAGTTGCAATCAAGGCAGACGAAAATGTCAGGATGGGTATCATAACGGATGTAAAGCAGGAACTGCGCAGATGTTCTGCATTGAAAATTATGTACGCTGCAAGAAAATCAGCTGAATAATAAAATCAACAAACCATTAAAGGGTTGTCCACAAAAGGGCAACCCTTTTTTGATGTGCAAAACTTGAAGGAAACTGCGGATTTAAGATTGGGAAATATTGACGAAATACTCATAAAAGACTATCTTTGCAGAGTTTGTGAAAAAATATTCGAAATGGAAACTTTAACAAGAACCAAAGTCAAGGCACTCCTGAAGGAGGAGCCGGGGAAGGAGGTCCTCGCCAAAGGATGGGTAAGGACCAAAAGAGGCAACAAGAATGTAGCTTTCATAGCATTGAATGACGGTTCTACCATTAACAACATACAAATCGTAGTTGACGTTGCAAATTTCGGGGATGAAATCCTGAAGAAAATCACGACTGGAGCCTGCATCGGAGTCACAGGAGATCTGGTGGCTTCAATGGGAAGCGGACAGGCAGTTGAAATCCAGGCAAAGGAAATAACCGTCTTTGGTGAAGCGGATCCTAACACCTATCCTCTCCAGAAGAAAGGCCACAGCCTTGAATATCTCCGTTCAATCGCCCATCTCAGACCTCGTACAAACACATTCGGCGCTGTCCTGAGAATCAGACATGCGATGGCATTCGCCATCCACAAATATTTCAACGAGAAAGGATTCGTCTATCTTCACACACCTCTCATCACGGCATCAGACTGCGAGGGGGCCGGAGAAATGTTCCAGGTAACCACCCTTGACCTTCAGAATCCTCCACGTACACAGGATGGAGCAATCGACTATGCTCAGGACTTTTTCGGAAAGCAGACCAGCCTGACTGTCAGCGGACAGCTGGAGGGAGAATTGGGAGCAATGGCTCTTGGGGAAATCTACACTTTCGGACCAACTTTCCGTGCAGAGAACTCCAACACGCCGCGTCACCTTGCCGAGTTCTGGATGATTGAACCTGAGATGGCTTTCTACGATGTGAAGGACAATATGGACCTTGCTGAGGACTTCATAAAATCTTTGGTCAGATATGCCCTTGAGAACTGCAAGGACGATTTGAAATTCCTGAACGACATGTTCGACAAGGAATTGATTGCAAGGCTTGAAAGCGTTGTGGACACCGAGTTTGTCAGGCTGCCCTACACTGAAGGAATCAAAATCCTCGAGGCTTCAGGTGAGAAATTCGAATTTCCTGTCAGCTGGGGAGTTGACCTTCAGAGCGAGCACGAGAGATATCTTGTCGAGAAACATTTTGGAAAACCGGTCATTATGACTGACTATCCGAAAGACATCAAGGCATTCTATATGAAACAGAATGAAGATGGGAAGACAGTGCGCGGAATGGATGTGCTCTTCCCGAAAATCGGGGAAATCATCGGAGGTTCAGAGAGAGAGTCATCCCTTGAGAAACTTGAGGCAAGAATCAACGAACTGGGAATGGGCAGGGAGTCACTTGAATGGTATCTTGACACCCGCAGGTTCGGTTCCGCCCCACACAGCGGATTCGGACTGGGCTTCGAAAGACTTCTTCTCTTTGTGACAGGAATGAGCAACATCAGGGACGTCATTCCTTTCCCACGTACTCCAAAGAACGCAGAATACTAACAGACAAAGATATGCTTATCATTGGAATAGCAGGGGGTTCAGGCTCCGGAAAGACCACTGTGGTAAAAGCCATTACAGAACAGTTAAAGGAAAAAGTGGTGGTTATTCCACAGGATTCCTATTACAAGGATTCCAGCCACCTGAGTGAAGAGGAGAAAAAGGAAATGAACTTCGATCACCCGGATTCAATTGATTTTGAGTTGCTGAACAAGCAACTGAAGATGTTGAGAGAAGGAGTGAGCATTGAGCAGCCTGTCTATTCCTACATTACCTGCTCCCGATCGAAGACGGAGACAATCACAGTCAATCCGGCAGAGGTAATCATCATTGAAGGCATTCTGATTTTTACCTGCAAGAAACTGCGTGATTTGCTTGACATCAAGATTTTCGTGGATGCAGATGATGATGACAGGCTGATGAGGGTGATGGCAAGGGACATTATAGAGAGAGGCAAGACTGTTGAAACCGTCATCGAAAGATACACGAAAACCGTCAAACCTATGTACCTCCAGTTCATTGAACCGAGCAAAAGATATGCTGACATAATCATCCCTCAGGGTGGCCACAACAAGGTGGCAATCGACATTCTGACGGCAACCATTGAGAAATCCTTGATGAAACAGGCCGGGAAACAGTGACATTCAAGGACTACATAAAACGTCTGAAACCGGAAAACAAGGCCGGAATCTACATCACCGTGATATTTCATCTCACGGTGATTGTTGTCTTGCTTGCCGTCCAGCTGACCTCGATGGTACGCGGTGAAAACTCCTTTCTCCTTGATTTTTCAAGGCAGGAGGAAATTGAACAGATGGCGAAAGAGGAGGAGTTCAAGGAGGACATCAGCAGGAAAATCGATGAGATGCTGGGCAACATACCGGTCAACAGCCAGAATCAGAACATCAGGAACATAGCTGTGGACCATACCTACGGAGCTCTCAAGGATGACAGGGGAACGGATGCGGAGCAGCTGTACAAGGATGCTGAAAGACTCAGCAGGGAATTGAGCCAGGGAAACCGTCAGGCTATAGAGGAAGATGCAAGGGATGAAGCAGTTGACCTTTCTCCTAATAAGAAAGAGACGAAAGGAAAGGAATACAAGGGTCCATCCGTCGTTTCATATTCCCTTGAAGGAAGAAAAGCCAGTCACCTCTCGATTCCGGCATACAGGTGTATGGGAGGAGGAGATGTGACCGTCATCATAGTGGTTGATCCTCAGGGTAATGTGCTGAATGCAAAAGTGCACGACACCATTTCCTCACAGGACAAATGCCTCAGGGATTTTGCCATACGGGCAGCAAGGCTGTCGAAATTCTCAAAATCTCCGACGGCTCCTGCCCGTCAGAATGGGGAAATAGTCTATCGTTTCATCGCTCAGTAAGCGCCGCTTTGACGACATCGTCGATGTCAAGATAATAGCGGTAGAAAGCCTCGTCACCAAGCTTTGAATATCTGCCCACAAGGGCGTTAAGCTGAGGCATAAGATAACTTTCCGTCTGCAGCCATTCTCCCGGAGCAGGCTTCAGGCCTTCCGCTGAGGTAAACTCACGGAACTGTTTTCCGAGATCAAGCGAATTCAAGTACCCGGTCAGTTTCTCGAAATCATCAATTCCTGACAATGTCGCACTGTAGCGGTCAAACATCTTTGAAGCGAAACGCATCTGCATAGCCTTCTTATTGCAGGCAATGTAGTAGGAAGTGGCTTTCGTCGTGTCAATCGGGACAAAAACATCAGGAACTATGCCGCCGCCACCGTAAACTACCCTGCCGGAGACTGTGTGGTACTCTACACTCCTGTCAAGCTTGATGCTGTCCGCATCTGTCATTTCACCGTGGGCATATCTCTCGTATATGTCATAGGCGTAATCTTTTGAGTATGGTTTCTGTATGCATCTTCCGGATGGAGTGTGGAAACGGGAAACCGTAAGCCTTATTCCGGAACCGTCAGTAAAGTTGATGGGCTCCTGCACGAGACCCTTGCCGAAAGAACGCCTGCCCACAACCAATCCCCTGTCATTGTCCTGGATTGCTCCGGCAAAGATTTCACTGGATGATGCAGAAGACTCATTGATGAGGACAGTGAGGGCTATATCCTTCAGTTTTCCCCTTCCATCAGCCTTGAATTCCTCACGAGAACGGTGCAGACCCTCCATATAGACGATCAGACTGCCTTTCTCCAGGAACTCGTTGCTCAGCAACAGGGCCTGATCCATATATCCGCCACTATTGTCCCTGACATCAAAGATGAGTCTTTTCATTCCGGATTCAAGAAGAGATTCGTAGGCCTTTACAAATTCACTGTAGGTAGTCCGTGAAAACTTGGTCAGGCGCACATATCCCGTTGTGTCGTTCACCATAAAGGCTGCATCTATGCTGTTGACAGGAATCCTGCCCCTGGTGATGTCAAATGGAATCTCTGCGGTGTTTCTCTTTACCGTAATCTTGACTTTTGTACCTGAAGGCCCCTTCATCAGCCTTACCATAGAATCCTGTGGAGTCTTCATTCCTGCGATGGTCTTCTCCCCCACCTTCAGAATACGGTCACCGGGAAGAAGGCCTGCCTTTTCTGACGGGCCACCTGGGATTACGCTCAATACAATTGCAGTGTCATTCGGTACATTGAACTGTATGCCAATCCCTTCGAAATTCCCGGCCAGTTCGGTCTGGGACTCCTCCAACTGGACTGGAGGAAGATAGACCGAATGAGGATCCAGACACGAGAGTGCAGCCTCAACTGCCGCATCGGTCATCTCCTTCATATCTATAGTGTCCACATAGTTCCTCTCAACCTCCTGAAGGATGAGGTTCAGTTTGCGCCACCGGCCATAGTCGCCGTCAAACTCACGCTTGTCCGTCAACTTGACTACAATCAGGGTCGCAAGGACACCGATTACGACACCCAGAATGGATGTAAGATATGGATACCTTTTCATATGAGTCTATTTCTCTCCTGTGACATCGGTCAATCGACCTTCTCGACTGTGATGCCCGCCCTGCGAAGGAGATCGACTCCATCAGTAAGGCGGTATTCATCACGGTAAACCAGCCTCTTTATGCCGGACTGGATAATCAGTTTTGCACATTCGATGCAAGGTGCGGCAGTCACGTACAGGGTCGCGCCTTCGCTGCTGTTTCCTGACTTTGCAACTTTCGTAATTGCATTGGCCTCCGCGTGAAGGACATACGGTTTGGTAACCCCGTGTTCATCTTCACAGACATTCTCAAAGCCGGAGGGAGTGCCGTTGTAGCCGTCGGAAATTATCATCCTGTCCTTAACTATCAGGGCACCAACCTGTCTTCGGCGGCAATATGAGTTCTTGGCCCAGATTGCCGCCATTTCCATGTAACTTGCATCGAATTTTTCCATTTCAACTAGCTTCGCTGATAGAGGTAGCGTTTGATGCTGCGTTTAGGAGTCCTTTCGAAATCCTCCGGCATCACTTCAATCTTCTTTATTCTTGCATAATTAGGCAGTTCCCTGTTCAGGTCGGCAAGGGAATCATTGAAATACTTCTCGATTCCATCCTTGTCATAGCCGTCAATCTCCGCCTGATGGAAATCAGGGTATATGAGTGCAGTCAGAGTTCCTTCTTCTTCAATCACAAGGGAATCAACGACATATGGCATATTGTTCACCACACACTCAATCTCCTCAGGGTAGATATTCTGCCCTGAAGGGCCGAGAATCATGCATTTGGAGCGTCCCCTGAGGAAGAGATAGCCATCGGAGTCGATAACTCCCATATCACCTGTACGGAACCAGCCGTCTTCCGTGAATGCAGACAAAGTCGCCTCTTCATTCTTGTAATAACCGAGGAAAACGTTGGCACCCCTGACCAGGACCTCTCCAGGGACATTCTCAGGATCGTCAGAGTCAATCTTTATTTCCATATTCAGAGCGACCTTTCCGCAGGAATAGAGTTTGGTGGTCTGCCAACCATCATAGGCGATGATAGGAGCACATTCAGTCATTCCGTAACCGACAGTGTAAGGGAAGGCGATTTTCTTGAAGAAGGCCTCAACCTCCTTGTTGAAGGCGGCACCGCCGACTATCACTTCGTAGAAACGGCCTCCGAATGCATTCACAAGTTCATTGCAGATCTTCTTCTGGATTGTCTGATTGATGACAGGAATCTTCATTATAAGCTTGATGCCTTCCTTCTCAAGAAGAGGTTTCAACTTGCTCTTGTAAACCTTCTCGATGATCAGTGGAACGGCTATCACGATTGTAGGTTTGATTTCTGAGAGAGCCTGCATGATGATTTTCGGACTCGGAACCCTTGTCAGGAAATGCACGTGGGCTCCAACGGCGAGCTCGTAAAGGAGTTCGAACATCATTCCGTACATGTGTGCGGAAGGAAGCATCGCAACAACATTGGACTCGTTGTTGAGACACGGTACGGCATCTTTCGCAAACTCGATATTCGAATATATGGCCCTGTACGGAATCATCACTCCTTTTGAGAAGCCTGAAGTTCCTGAAGTATAATTGATCAGAGCAAGTTCGTCAGCAGAATCCTCATAAAAGTCCATGCTTTCCGGAGTGAAGTTCATCGGATATTTCTTTCCGAAGAGTTCATTCAGATGCTCACGGACCTCCTTGATTGCATCAGTCCTGTAATAGAGGAGCTGGAAATTGTTGATCTGGACCACGGCCTGGAGATTCGGCATCTCAGTCTCTGTCAGACCTTCCCAGACCACGTCGTCGACAAAAAGAATCTTCGCCTCGGAATGGTTCACAAGATGATGCACATTACCGGCCTTGAACTCATGCAGAATCGGAACCGGAACAGCCCCGTAAGTCAGCACGGACAGGAAGGACACTCCCCAGTTTGCCTGGTTGCGGGAGCAGATTGCCACCTTGTCCCCTTTCTTAAGACCGCAGTGTTCATACATAATGTGCAGTTTGGCTATTCGCCTGGCCACATCACGATAGTGCAGGGTGACGCCTTGGTAATTTGAGAGGGCCGGACGGTCCCAGTTGTTCCGCAGGCTGTTCTCAAAGATTTTGTTAACTGATTTGAATTCCATAATATTTTAGTTCAGGTTTTAGTTTTTGTTCAATTTTAGGATATGCTTCCTTCCGTCATAGTCTGTGAGTTCAACCCCGGAATCAACAGGGGTCACAGGGGAATCCGGACGGATTTTCACATTGTTTCCGAGGGAATAAGGCTCGCCTCCATAGAATGGAAAGACAAGTGTCTGGAGGGATGTCCTGACAACCCAGAATGTCCTCCCCGAAACTGTGATTCTCTCCGGGAGGCCGGTAATCGTTTCCTTGGATGTAATGCCCTTCCAGTCCTTTGGCCT
>CAMEBJ010000031.1 GCA_945912085.1 uncultured Bacteroidales bacterium
CAAGCATCTCTTTGACAACCGCTATGGTACCGGCCAGTCAGTCTGGGACGGAATCAACCGCACCACCAACCTCATTGTCGCAGGAAAGAACGTTGTCGTGGCCGGCTACGGCTGGTGCGGCAAGGGTGTCGCGATGAGGGCAAAGGGTCTCGGAGCTGAAGTGATTGTGACTGAGGTGGATCCGATTAAGGCTATGGAAGCGGTGATGGACGGTTTCAAGGTGATGAAAATGTCTCAGGCGGCAAGTATAGGGGACATCTTCGTGACAGTGACCGGATGTGCCCACGTCATCACTGAAAGTGATTTCCGCCTGATGAAGGACGGTGCAATCCTCTGCAACGCAGGTCATTTCGACGTTGAGGTGGATATGGCAGCCCTTCGCCGCATCGCCGTTTCCTCCTCCCCTGCAAGAAAGAACATTACGGGATATGTACTGGAGGGAGGAAAAACGATATATGTACTTGCCGAAGGCCGTCTGGTGAATCTGGCTGCAGGAGACGGCCATCCTGCCGAGATTATGGATATGTCCTTTGCCATCCAGGCCCTCAGTGCAAAGTATCTCGTTGAAAACCGCGACAGAATCTCCCGCGAGCCGGGCCGTATGGTCAATGATGTCCCGAAGGAAATCGACGACGAGGTCGCCCGCCGCAAACTATCCCACTGGGGCTGCGAAATCGATGTCCTCACCCCTGAACAGCACCGCTATCTTTTCGGGGACTGAGACATAGTCATTCAGAACAGAAATCTCCCGTTCACCCCTTCCTCACCAGCAAAATCGAGAACTCGTAGAGGAGATAAAGCGGGAGGAAGACCACTGCGAGGGTGAAGGGGTCGCCGGAAGGGGTTATGATGGCGGAGAGGACCAGGAGGATGACCACTGCGTAGCGGCGGTATTTTTTCAGGAGGGGTTTGTTGACAAGGCCCATCTTGGACAGCAGCCAGGCGAGCAGGGGAAGTTCGAAGACCACGCCCATCACGAAAATCATCAGGGTGAAATTGCTGATGTAGGAATTGAGGCTGATCTGGTTTACGATAGACTCGCTGATGGAGTACTCGGCAAGGAAGCGGAAAGTGAAGGGGAAGACAACGGTGTAGCCTACTGTGCAGCCCAGGAAGAACATCACCGTCCCAAGGACGAAGGCAAGGCGCATATTGCGTATCTCATTGCTGTAGAGGGCCGGTTTTATGAATTTCCAGATCTCGTAGATGGCGTAGGGAAAGAGGATGACCAGGGCCAGGTAGCAGGAGGTGCTGATGTGGGTGGTGAACTGTGAGGCTACGTTGATGTTTATGATTTCAACACGGAAATATTCATTCCCGAAGTCGGGCAGGAAGGGGAAACGCCCGGAGAGTCCCGAGAGAGCCTTGTAGAGGAAGAAATCGGAGGTGGTGGGAGCCAGGACAAAGGAATCGAAAAGGTAGGGCATAGCCGCAAAGGAGGCCACCACGAGGATGGCGAAGGCGATGGCAATATGCACCAGAGTCCATCTGAGGGCTTCGAGATGCCCCCAGAAATTCATTTCCTGATCCTTCTCCTGAGTTTTTCCGCTCATTTCTTTCAATGCAAATTAATCTTCAGGATTTTTCGTCACTGTCAACATCGGTGATTTCCTTTTCGATGTCCTTCATTCCGTCTTTGAAACTCTTGATTCCCTTGCCGAGGCCGCGCATCAGTTCAGGAATCTTTCTGCCTCCGAAAAGGAGAAGGACGACCAGGGCGATGATGATGATTTCGCCGGTACCGAGGTTTCCGAGAAAAAGAAAATGGTTCATATTCATCAATGGTTGATATTTACTAAGAAAAGAGGTTGGATATGAAAATTGTCAGGACCGCGATTGGTGCGACATATCTGATGATTGCATAGACTGGACCGAACATGCGGCTGTTTGTCCTGATGGAGCCGCCGTTGGTGAATTCATCGCGGACATCGGTTTTTTTCATCTTCCATCCGACGAAGAGGACTACGAGAAGACCGCCGATGGTCATCAGGTAGTTGGCCGTGAGTTTGTCGAAGAAGTCGAAGATGATGTTGCCCAAAATCCTGAAGTCCGACAGTGGACCGAAGGAGAGGGAGCACAGTAGGCCCACGCTCCAGGTCACGAGGAAAATCAGGGCGCAGGACAGTTTTCTTGAAATATGCTTTTCTTCAACGAGATAGGCTACTCCTACCTCGAAAAGGGATATTGACGAGGTGAGGGCGGCAATCAGAAGGGACATAAAGAAAAGGATTGCCACGAAACCGCCGAGGGGCATTTTCGAGAAGATGAACGGGAGGGTTTCGAAAACAAGGCCCGGGCCGGCCTGAGGGCTCAGGCCGTTGGCAAACACGGCCGGCATTATCGCGCAGCCTGCAATCAGGGCAAAAACAAGATCTGAGACCGCAATCGACACGGAGGACCTCATTAGGTTTTCCTTCCGGCTGACATACGAGGCATAAGTCAGCATCGTTCCGCAGCCGAGTGAAAGCGAGAAGAATGACTGTCCGAGGGCAGCGGCACAGACTTCCGCGTTAAGTTTGGAGAAATCGGGTTTGAAAAGATAGGCAATACCGGCAGATGCTCCCTCAAGTGTCATTGAGTGCACTGCAATGACAATCATCACCACAAAGAGCAGGGGCATCATCACCTTGCCGAATTTCTCGATTCCTTTCTTGACACCGCCGAGCACGATGAAGGCGGTCGTGAGCAGAAAGGCCGTGTGACCCACAATCGGAGGCCAGACTGAGGAGATGAAGCTGCTGAAAAGATTGTGAAGCTCGCTGTCTGTCACTCCGTCGGTGAATCCGAGAGTGCAGGACTTGAAGAAATACTCCATCGACCATCCTCCGATGACACTGTAGTAGGAGACCACAATCAGGGGAGAAATCACAGAAAGGGCTCCCACCCATTTCCAGGGCGTTCCCGGGGCAAGTTTCTTGAAGGCTCCGAGGGCGTTTGTCTGACTGCGGCGGCCAACGATGAACTCGCAGAAGAGAATCGGCAGGGAGAGCAGGAAGACGAAAAGGATATAGACTATTATGAATGCTGCTCCGCCGTATTCTCCAACCATATAGGGGAATCGCCAGAGGTTGCCCAGTCCGATTGCCGAGCCTGCCATTGCCATCAATACGCCGAAACGGCTTGAAAAATTTTCTCTTTGCATAGTTTGTCAGTTCGTTTTGCCAGTTGAGTAAGGTGTCAGATGCGCCTGTAGGTGACGAATTCAAAGTCCAGACCGCCCTCCGTGAAGGTTTCTGAACGGGATTCCTCTGCCCAGACAGCGGGATTCACCTCGGGGAAGAAAGTGTCGGCATCAGGGACTATGGTGTGGACCCTGGTCAGCACCAGGCTGTCTGCAAAGGCCATCGCCAGGGCATAGACCCTTACGCCGCCTATCACAAAGCATTTCTCCGCGGACTGGTTTTCGGCCACCGAGAATGCCTCTTCAAGTGAATGTGCGCGGATAACACCTTCAGGCAGAGGACTCTGCGATGAGGTCAGGACTATGTTCAGGCGTCCCGGCAGGGGCCTTCCGATGGATTCGAATGTCTTGCGACCCATTATGACAGGAAAGCCTGAAGTTGTCTTCTTGAAAAACTTCAGGTCCTGGGAGATGTGCCAAAGCAGGGCGTTGTCCCTTCCAATCGCATTGTTGTCCGCTACGGAGGCTATTATGGTTTTCTTCATATTCTCAGACTGCGACAGGGGCTGGGATACGGGGCCACGGGTCATAACCCTCAAGGGTGAAATCCTCATACTTGAAGTCGAAAATCTCCTTCACATCAGGATTTAGCAGCATCTTCGGCAGAGGTCTTGGCTCGCGGGAAAGCTGGAGGGCGACCTGCTCGAAATGGTTCCTGTAGATGTGCGTGTCGCCGGTCGTGTGGATGAACTCTCCTGGTTTGAGGCCGCAGACCTGTGCCACCATCATTGTCAGAAGAGCGTAGGAGGCGATGTTGAAAGGCACTCCGAGGAAGACATCCGCGCTGCGCTGGTAGAGCTGGCAGGAGAGTTTCCCGTCAGCCACATAGAACTGGAAGAGAGTATGGCACGGAGGAAGCGCCATCTTGTCAACCTCGGCCACATTCCAGGCGGAGACTATCATCATGCGCGAATCCGGGTTCTTCCGGATGGTTTCAATCACTTTCGAGAGCTGGTCAATGGTCGTTCCGTCAGGTGCAGGCCAGCTGCGCCACTGATGTCCGTACACAGGTCCCAGTTCCCCGTTTTCATCTGCCCACTCATCCCAGATGGAGACACCGTGGTCCTTTAGGTATTTGATGTTGGTGTCACCGGCAATGAACCAAAGCAGTTCATATATGATGGACTTCAGATGCACCTTCTTGGTGGTCAGAAGAGGGAATCCCTCTGACAGGTCAAAGCGCATCTGATGTCCGAAAATGCTCTGCGTTCCGACCCCCGTGCGGTCCTCCTTCATCGTCCCGTTTTCGCGGATATGTCTTAGAAGGTCAAGATATTGTTTCATACATCAAAGATTTTCATGTTCGGTTTCATATTCCGAAATATTTACTCCCTGACGCCGAAGGCGAAGATGATAGCCTGCTCGTAGGTCTCTCCCGGGCGGAGGACTGGTGATGGATAGTCCGGCTTGTTTGGTGCATCGGGGAAATTCTGGCACTCGATTGCGACTCCTTCGTAGTCGTTGTAGCTTCTTCCGCATTTGCCCACTGGGCAGCCTGCAAGCCAGTTTCCGGTGTAAACCTGCACTCCTCTCTGGGTTGTAAGGACCTCAAGGGTGCGTCCGCTTTCAGGAGAATAAAGCAGGGCGGCAGTCTGGATCTGTCCCGGCTCGGCACCGTCGATTACCCAGCAGTTGTCGTAGCCCTTGCCGTATTTGAGGGCAGGGAAGTCCTCCTTGATGTCCCTTCCGATTGCCTTCGGGGTGACAAAATCCATCGGAGTCCCGGCAACCGGAACACTCTCGCCCTGAGGGATGAGGGTGTCGTCTGTCGGAAGATATTCTGAGGCGTTCAGCTGGAGGATGTGCGAGAGGATGTCACCGTTGCCTTCGCCGTTGAGATTGAAATAGGCGTGGTTGGTCAGGTTGACTATTGTCGGAGCATCGCAGCGGGCGGTCAGGGTGAGTCTCAGGTCGTTCTCCTCGCTCCATTCATAGCGTGCGACGGCCTTCAGTGCTCCCGGATAGCCCATCTCCCCGTCCTCGGCATCGTAAAGGAACTCAACGGCATCGCCGTCGATTCTGCTCTCCCAGACTTTGTTCTGAAAACCCTTGGGACCGCCGTGAAGATGGTTCGGACCGTTGTTCACAGGCAGGGTGTACTCCTTGCCGTCAAGGGTGAATTTGCCCAGGGCAATCCTGTTGGCATATCTTCCCGGCACTTTCCCCGCGCAAGGGCCGTCAGCGAAATAACTCATCGGGTCAGGGTAGCCCAGAACCACGTCGGCGAGGTTCCCCTCCCTGTCAGGGACGCGGATGGAAACGATTCCCGCTCCCACGCTTGAAAGTTGAACGGATGCTCCATTTGAATTTGTCAGGGTGTAGCGGTAGATTTCCTTGCCGCAGGAGGTGGTGCCCCACAGTTCTTTCTTTATGTCCATAGTTTAATTAATTTTAGTGCAAACTGGGCAAATATAGCCAACAATTGGCAAAAACACAATATCAGGTCTGTTCCCTAATTCCCAAGTCTCTCAAGGAATGCGAAGACATTTTCCTGCGGTGCATCCTTGGCCAGCACAATCTTGTCTTTGTCAAGAAGGTAGAGGGAAGGGATCGCCCTGACATTGTACAGGGTGTCGGCGCGGATGACCCCGTTGGGGTCGAATCCGTTGTACCAGTCTTCGGGGTATATCGGCATATATTCATACCAAGCCGAAAGGTCCTCGTCGATATACACGTTTACGACGGCCAGTCTTCCTTCCCGAATCAAATTCCCCACTTCAAGCACATTGGTAAGTGTCTCAATGATTTCCTTGCAGGCCTTGCAGCCAGGATTGCTGAAGAAAAGCAGGGTGAAGTCGGCTCTGATGTCATACAGTCTCCTTGTAACGCCTCTCTTGTCAGAAAATTCAAAGTCGGCTGCAGGAGTGCCTATGCCGTTCAGAGAGCACAGGGCCGCTTCCCGGGTGTATTTCTCCCTTTCCAGTTGCTCCAGCCTGCCGCAGAGGGAGAGTTCCTTCGCATAGACTCCGTACAAATCCTCGTTCCTGAGCGGAGAATTCGGGTCATACAGATATTTCTCAACCAGACCGGTCATTGTCTCGAACACATTCGAGGCGGTGTCCGCACTCTCGCAGGCATCGGCCTTTGAGTAGAGCACTGACACATTCTTTTTCGCGAGGTTTATGTCAAGATTCGACAGCAGTCCCAGCCAGTTCGCAAAAGCCTCCTCGACATCGGTCTTCTTCACCCCGTGCACAAGGGAGCTGTCGCAGACATATTCCCCTTTCGAAGAGATGAAGGCATCCCAGTAATGTTCGGCTGCATATTCCACAGCTGCATCCTGCTCGGCCGCTACAACTCCCGGCACCTGCACAAGCGGGAACGGACGGGATTGCGGAACTGTGGCATTCCGACCTCCCCTGCCGGCACAGCCGGCAAAGAGAACAGCCGCCGAAGCGGCTGCAATGAATATGTTAAATAGTTTATATCCCATTACAAAACAGTTTCTTCTGCCTGTGAGATGTTGATGATGAAGTCTCCGATTCTTTCAAGTTCGGAAATCACATCCATATAGTAAACACCTGTCTGATAGTTGTAACTGTCATTCTCTATGTTTGCTATATGCTCCTCGCGCAGGGTATTGCGGCACTGGTTGATGGCATCCTCGGCCTGCTGGGCATTGGAGATGTCAGTCAGTTCGGAGTAATTCTTCTTCAGATTCTCAAGCATTGCGGTGTAGGCCGTTTCCACAGTGTCGAGCATCGTGTTGAGTTTTCCGAGCATAGCCTCGTCGAAGACCTTGTGGTGCGCGTTCTTGCGCTGGAGGATTCTTCCGATGGCCTCTCCGGAGTCTCCGAGGCTCTCCATCTCGCCGATGATCTTGTACATCGCCTTGATTCTCATTTCGGAGTTCTCACTGAGTTCTTCCTTCGAGACTTCGTTGAGGTAGGAGGCAATCTCGAACTCAATCCGGTCGGTGATTTCCTCGTACTTGACAAGTTTCTGGTTCAGTTGTGCAAATTTCTCGGCATCCTGTTCGTTGATGGCTTCCCTGATGTAGCCGAAGCCCTTGTAGCAGATTTCACCGAAATATGTAATCTCCTGCTTTGCCTCGTCAAGGGAAAGCTCGGCGGTGCCCAGGAGACCTCCGCTGATGTATTTGAGGCGGAAAACCTCTTCTTCGTCGCCTTCCGGACTCTTGACCATCCAGGAGACAATCTTCACGATGAGAGGAACGAACCAGATGAGGATGAGGGTGTTGGTGATATTGAACAATGTGTGGAGCGTAGCAATCCCGTAGAGCAGGGATGTCTGGGTTGCCGGATCCGGATCTGTCAGATCGGCCTCAAGAGGGTTCGGGAATCCGACGGAAGACATTATCAGTCCGATGAGTCTGAGGAAAGGATGGAAAAGTACGAGTACCCAGAGAACTCCGAAGACATTGAAGAGGGTGTGGGCGCGAGCAGCTCTCTTTGCGGAGGTGTTGCCGACGGCAGCGGCCATATTAGCCGTGATTGTCGTACCTATGTTTTCTCCGAGGACCATTGCCGCGGCCAGGTCAAAGCCGATCAGACCGGAGGTCGCAAGGAGCATCGTGATTGCCATAGTTGCGCTGGAAGCCTGCAGGACGATGGTCAGGATGGTTCCCACTGCAAGGAAAATCAAGACTGAACCGAAGCCGAAGCCGGTGAAGTGGCTCAGGAATGACATTATGGCTTCCTTGTTGGAGAGGAGTTCGCCGGCGGACTGTTTCATAAAGGAAAGTCCGAGGAACATTATGGCGAAACCAATGACGAAACCTCCTATGTTCTTTTTCTTTGTGTCCTTTGACGATGTCAGGATGAAGCCCAGGGCCATCAGAGGCACGGAGAAAATGGCGATGTCAACCGAAAATCCAAGGGCGGTGATCCACGCTGTCAGGGTTGTTCCGATGTTGGCTCCCATTATCACTCCGATGGCGTTCGCAAGGGAGAGCAGTCCGGCGTTCACGAAGCTGACCACCATAATGGTGGTTGCGGAGGAGGACTGCACCAGGGCTGTGATTGCTGTACCCGTGAGAACTCTTTTGAATGCGTTTGAGGTCATTGATGCAAGGAAGGACCGCAGCCGGTCTCCCGCAACTTTCTGAAGACTTTCACTCATCAGGGTCATTCCGTAGAGGAACATTCCGAGGGCACCAATCAGAGTGAAAACTAACAAAACGATGTGCAGAGAATAGATTTTGATGGTTTAAATGGAGTGCAAGATTACAAAAAATAATTAGATTTGCCCCCGCGTTACGGAAGTTGTAACAAATTTTTAACAGATGACGAGCTTGACAAAGAGCATATTCCCGCATTTCCACTCATCCCCGGGGTGGATCCTGACCGCCATCCTGATTTGCCTTCTCCCCAACATCTGCCGCGGGCAGTTCTACCAGGCAGGGGACAATCCCTCGGGCGTTAAATGGTACACCATCTCGACGGATAATTTCAAGATTGTCTATCCTTCCGGAATGGATTCTACAGCAAGAGTTTACGGACGTACTCTGGAGAAGTACAGGTATTCTGTCGGAGCGACTGCCGGCTACATTCCCGGGGAGTTAACCCGAGGTAAGGTTCCAGTGATTCTGCACGCCTACACTGCCCGCTCGAACGGTTCAGTCGCCTGGGCCCCGAAACGGATGGACCTCTACACTTCCCCCGATGCCTACGCCTCCGACTTCGTTCCCTGGCACAAGAGCCTGGTCATACACGAATCCCGGCACGTGGCCCAGATGCAGACCGGCCTGAGCGGAATCTTCCGACCTTTCAACTACATCTTCGGAGAGATGTTCAACGGGTTGGTCATCGGCCTCTATCCTCCGAAGGAGATGCTTGAAGGGGATGCCGTAGTGGCGGAGACGGCACTCACCCACGGTGGCAGGGGAAGGACGGCCGACTTCCTGAACTACTACATGATCGCTTTCGACCAGGGGGATTTCCGCAATTGGAACAAATGGAGGTTCGGCTCGCAGAAAAACTACACCCCATCCTACTATGCGGCCGGCTATCTGATGTTCGGCGGAATCCGTTTCCTCTACGGAGTTGATGACTTTGTCGGCCAGTATTTCCATCACATTGCCAAGCGCCCCTACGACATACTCAGTTTTGAATCCACTCTGAAACGCTCCACCGGCAGACCAATACGGAAAACCTTCGTCGAGATTGCCGACACCCTCACCCGCATCTGGCGTCGGGACATCGATGCCCGCAGGCCGTTCACAGTGACTTCCCCTGTAGCTCCCGTTCCGAAATTCTACACGACATATTCCGCAACCACTCCGGTTTCTGACGGATTCTTTACCGTCAAGAAGACCCTTGCACATCCTGCAGTCCTGATGAAAACCGACCTGGCCGGCAGGGAGAAGTATGTCCGTGCTTTTTCATCGGAGGTGAAGAAACTTTCCTGGGATGGGGCTTCAAGAGTGTATTGGAGTGAGCCTGTTCAGGACGCAAGATGGTCATTGAAAGTCAATTCCAGAATCCGGTTCTATGACACGGAAAAGGGCCGGGCAGGGGATTTGACCAAAAAGGGCAGGCTTTACCATCCGGCAGTCTCGGAGGATGGACGGCTGGTCTGCGCAATCGAGTACAAGGATGACACGCGCACGAGGCTGGTTTTCATTGATCCTTCGGACAGAAGGACTGTGACCGGGTTGACTGCTCCGGATTCGCTTCAGCTGGTGGAATGTGCGTTCCTGGATGGCTCCACTGTTGCCGTTTCGGCGGTTTCGGAGGGGGGATTCGGGATTTATGCGGTGGAGATTCCCGGCCAAGCCGGGAATGACGGAGAAATTGGCGGGAAAGACGGGGGAATTGGCGGGAATGACGAAAGGGAAAGGAAGGAAGAAAAAGTGG
>CAMEBJ010000032.1 GCA_945912085.1 uncultured Bacteroidales bacterium
AGGCACGCCACGAAAGATGCTATGCAGAGATTGCCGACAGGATCTTCCAACAGAGGGAGCGCATCAGAATCGTCTTCATCGCAGGGCCTTCCTCAAGCGGAAAGACCTCGTCTTCACTGAGAATCGCCAACCAGTGCAAGGTCCTGGGAATGAATCCGAAGGTCATCGAACTGGACAACTATTTCGTTGACAGGGAGCACACTCCGCGCGACGAGAAGGGGGAATACGACTTCGAGGCACTCGGGGCAATGGACCTTGAGTTTCTGAACAGCCAGCTGAACGACCTGCTCTCGGGAAAGACCGTGGAGATTCCGAAATTCAATTTCAAGAAAGGCTGCCGGGAGAAAGGTTTCGAGATGACCCTCGGGGAGAAGGACATACTGATTATGGAAGGCATACACGCCCTGAATCCTGAGATGGTGAAATCAGTGGACAGTTCCCGGATTTTCAGAGTCTATGCCTCAGCCCTCACCTCCCTGTCAATCGATGAGAACAACAACATCTCCACATCCGACAACAGGCTGCTCAGAAGGATGGTCAGGGACAACCGTGTCCGCGGCATCACCCCGGAGGAGACCATCCAAAGATGGCATAGCGTCCGCCGCGGGGAAAACCGCAACATCTTCCCGTTCCAGGAAAATGCCGATGCAGAGTTCAACTCGGCCCTGATCTTCGAACTCCCGATGCTGAAATACTACGCCGAGCCCCTTCTGCGCCGCATCAGCCCATCCTCCCCGGCCTACACCGAGGCAACCCGCCTGCTGAAATTCCTGGACTACATCGTGGCCCTCTCCCCTGACGAGATTGCCGCCATCCCGCCGACCTCCATAATGCGCGAGTTCATCGGCGGGCAGACACTTTAGGGTCACTGGTTTTGGGAATATTAAATATTCCTGAACAACATTCAAAAAAGAGAACTATTTCGCGTGGCTGAAACCTTTGACCTTGTCCCAGTCACCTCGCGTGAAGTCCGGAACCTCGACAGGCATTGAGCCATAGGCGATTGAAAGGCCGCTGAGCTCCGTCAGGCAGGACCACTCGGCGGCATCATACACATCCTCGTCGAGCGGCAGACCGTGACGCAGACAGTAAATCAGACGGTAATCCATAATGAAATCCATTCCGCCGTGTCCTCCGACCTGCTTTGCCTTCTCCTCTATCTCGGCAACAATCGGATGCTTGTATTTTGCAAGGAGGTCCTCAAGAACAGCCTTTGGGACAAACCTTTCACCATCAAGATTGTCGTAGGCAGTGACTCCCTCCTCAAGATTCTCCGACTTCAGGGCAATCCCCCTCATAGGGTATTTGCAGATGTAGCCGTCAACCCCGACCAACTGATACTTCCTGTCGTACGGACGGCGTGTATACACATTGTGCTGAATCTCAATCATTTTGCCCTTTGCCGTGCGAATGAGCGTCACAGTCTGGTCTCCGTTGGCAAATTCCTCGGTTCCCATCATCTCCCTGGCAACCTGCTTGCCGTGAAGGGATTTAGTGTCCATGGAAACAAGGTAATCCATCTTGTCACCCCTGTGGATGTCAAGTGCCTGACAGAGAGGGCCGATTCCGTGGGTAGGATAGACATCTCCCCTGTGGCTCTGATTGTACTCAAGACGCCAATTGTTGTGGTAAGCTTCCCAATACGGGTCAAGATTGTGAATATAACCTCCTTCAGCATAGATAATCTCTCCGAACAGACCGTGCTGTGCCATGTTCAGACCTGCCATCTCGAAGAAATCGTAGCAGCAGTTTTCAAGCATCATACAGTGCATGCGGGTCTTCTCGGAAGTGTCAACCAACTGCCAGCATTCCTTAATGTTCATAGCGGCAGGCACCTCAAGGGCAACGTGCTTTCCGTGCTCCATAGCATAGACAGCCATTTCAACATGCACCTGCCACGGGGTACAGATATAAACCAGATCCACGTCATCCCTTTCACAAAGCGACTTCCATCCGTCCTCACCGGAATATTCCGCAGCTTCAGGCCATCCTTTGGCAAGAAGACCCTTCTGGGACCTGGCTACACGGTCCGGCTCAAGGTCGCACAGAGCGGTAATCTTTATGCCGTCGATGTAGGTAAATCTGTAAACCGCAGCCTCTCCTCTCATCCCGAGTCCGATGAATCCGACCCTCACCGTGTCTATCGGATCACAGGTCAACTGCAATGCGCTCTGCTGACCCGGAGCCCGCGGAGGAACTTCCATCACGATTTTCCCGTCCTTTATGCAGTGAGGGAGAGAACTCTCGACTTTGGTCCCCGAGCAGGACTGCGCAACGGATGCTATCGCTACCGCTACAGCAAGAAGAAATGATTTTTTCATATTGGATATTGTTTCGTTTGTGTCGTATTTGTTCCCTATTTCTTCTCCTCACTCGCAAAGAACCTGTACTGAAAGAAAAGCAGGTACAGAGCTCCGCAGGTGACGCAGCTGTCGGCAAAGTTGAAGACAGGAGCGAAGAATTTGAAAGGACGGCCGGCAATCCACGGCATCCAGTCAGGGAAGGTCGTGTCGATAATCGGGAAATAGAACATATCCACCACCTTGCCGAACATGAACGGGGCGTAACTGCCTCCGAATGAAGCCACTGTCCACGGGGTTGACTCCGAGAAAATCAGGCCGTAGAAGAAACAGTCGAAGATGTTTCCCAGGGCTCCTGCGGCAATCAGGGTCAATCCCACCACGACTCCCGTCGGGACATCTACCCTCTTCAGCAAGCGGGATATCCACCAGACAAGAACACCGAAAAGGCCTATGCGGAAAAGCGAAAGCAGGAACTTGCCCACAAGACCTCCGAACTTCATTCCGAAGGCCATCCCCTCATTTTCAATGAAATAAATCTGGAACCAGTTCCCAAAGACGTGTATGCTCTCACCGAGGGTCATATTCGTCTTGACCAGGATTTTGATTACCTGGTCAAGAACTACGAGCACAACTCCAAGGATGATGAGCCACTTCCCTTTTGTCAGTCTCATACAGGCTATTTGTTCTTGTTCATCATTTCCTTGGCTTCCACAGTCAGGGTGGCGTGAGGCACAAGACGGAGCCTTTCCTTCGGAATAAGTTTCCCGGTCACACGGCAGATGCCGTAGGTCTTGTTCTCGATGCGGACAAGGGCGGCCTCAAGATTCTGGATGAATTTGTACTGGCGCTGTGCCAACTGGCCCGCCTCCTCCTTCGAGAGGGAAGTCGCGCCCTCCTCCATCACCTTGAAAGTAGGTGAAGTGTCCTCAATATCATTGCTGGACCCGTGGGTAATGACATCACGCAAAGTCTTATATTCTTTTTTAGCCTTCTCAAGCATATCAAGGATGATTTCCTTGAACTCCTGCAACTCTTCGTCGCTGTAACGCACCTTCGGTTCGTTATTTCTTGTTTCGTCAGCCATATCTGCAAATTTTATATTTCCGAAATATTTAACATTGTTGCATATCACCTGAACATCAGATTCTTGCAACCTTTATTCCTATCGTGCCCTCGTTCCACTCGACCTGGGCAGCGTCGGTCTGCTGCGATGCAGGAGCGGATGTTACAGACAGGGCAAGTGTCTGGGCTGCAACATATTCCCCAAAGACCTGAAGTGATGCCGAAATCTCTTCAAGGTCGGAGCCAGCGGCAAATATTTCCACATTTATCTTGTCGGTCACATCGAAACCGCTGTCCTTCCTGAGGTTCTGGATGCGGTTGATCAGTTCCCTGGCGACTCCTTCCCTCCTGAGTTCGTCCGAGACGGTGATGTCAAGGGCAATTGTCAGAGGGCCGTCCGTTGCGACAAGCCAGCCCGGCATATCCTCGGAAGTGATTTCGTAATCCCCTTTGCGGAGGGTAACGTCCCCGTCAGGAAGATGGAGAAGATAGTCTTCCCCCTTTGTCTCGCTGGTCTGGATTGCTGTGATTTCCTCCTGGCTGAGGGTTGCGAATGCCGCTGCAATCGCCTTCATTCTCGGGCCGTAGAGTTTTCCGAGGGTCTTGAAATTCGGTTTGATCTTCTTTGTGATGAGACCGGCAGTGTCGGAAATGAACTCAGCCTCCTTTACATTGACCTCGGAGAGAATCAGTCCCTTCACTAGTTCAAGTCCCTCACGGACCTTCTCATCAATCCCCGGAATCATAATCTTGGAAAGCGGCTGGCGGACCTTTATGTTCACCTTCCTTCTGAGGGCAAGCACCATTGAAGACGCCCTCTGGGCCAGATCCATCCTCTGCTCAAGGTCCTTGTCCACATTCTCAATCCTGTAGGCCGGCATAGGGACGAAGTGAACTGATTCAGCCTGCGGGACAAGGTCAAGGTAGAGACGCTCCATAAAGAACGGCGCAATCGGGGCGGCAAGGGTTGCCACATCCACAAGTACCTCGTACAGAGTCTGGTAGGCAGACAATTTGTCTGAGTCCATCTCTCCTCCCCAGAAACGCTTGCGGCAAAGTCTCACATACCAGTTGCTCAGATGGTCACAGACAAAATCCTGAATCAGGCGGCCAGCAGTGGTGATGTCATAATCCTCGTAGGCGGCAGTGACATCCTTTACCAGCGTGTTCAGAAGGGAAATCACCCATCTGTCCATCTCAGGACGGGATGCTGCAGGGATTTTCTCCGCAGACGGATCGAAACCGTCCACATTCGCATAGAGCGCAAAGAATGAGTATGTGTTGTAGAGTGTTCCGAAGAATTTCCTGCGGACCTCATCCACTCCGGCCTCGTCGAACTTCAGGTTGTCCCAAGGCTGGGAGTTGGTGAGCATATACCAGCGGAGGGCATCCGGGCCGTAGTCGTCAAGAGCCTTGAACGGGTCAACGGCGTTGCCGAGCCTCTTGCTCATCTTGTTGCCTTCCTTGTCAAGCACCAGACCATTGGAAATCACGCGTTTGAATGCGCATTTCCCGCTTACCATCGTGTTGATTGCGTGGAGGGTGTAGAACCATCCCCTTGTCTGGTCAACTCCCTCGGCGATGAAATCGGCGGTACAGCCGAATTTCGAGCTGGTGAGGTTTCTCAGACCTTCCTGGGCGTAAGGCATCGCACCTGAATCAAACCAGACATCAATCAGGTCAGTCTCCCTTGTCATCTTCTTTCCGGAAGGTGAAACAAGGAAGATATTGTCAACGTAAGGACGGTGGAGGTCGATGCGGTCATAGTTCTCCTTTGACATATCCTCAGGATTGAATCCCTTGTCCTTGAACGGATTGGATGTCATCACACCTGCCTCGACCGCCTTCTCCATCTCAGCATAGAGTTCCTTGAGGGAGCCTATGCATTTCTCCTCTTTCCCGTCCTCGGTGCGCCAGATCGGGAGCGGAGTGCCCCAGTAGCGGCTGCGGGAGAGATTCCAGTCCTGGATGTTCTCAAGCCATTTCCCGAAACGGCCCGTTCCGGTCGCCTCAGGCTTCCACATTATAGTGTTGTTGAGTTCTATCATCTTCTCCCTCACGGCAGTGGTCCTGATGAACCAGGAATCCAGAGGATAGTAAATCACCGGTTTGTCGGTTCTCCAGCAATGAGGATAGTTGTGGACGTGCTTCTCGATTCTGAAAGCCTTGCCCTGCTGCTTGAGCATCACGCACAGGTCAATGTCAAGGGTTGGAGCGTCAGGAGCAAGGGAGGAGTCGTAAGCATTCTTCACAAAGCGTCCCGCAAACTCCGCATATTCAGCAGAAACCCTCTCATCCCTGTAGGCGGGGTCGAGGTCCTCCAGACGGAAGAAGCGGCCCTGGCGGTCAACCTGAGCCTGCCATTCCCCGTTCTTGTCAAGTACCCTGAGGGCAGGCACGCCGGCGGCCTTTGCAACCTTGTTGTCGTCTGCGCCGAAAGTCGGGGCAATATGGACTATACCGGTACCGTCCTCAGTGGTCACATAGTCTCCGAGGATTACGCGGAACGCGCCCTCGTCGGGACGGAAGAACGGAATCAGCTGGTGATATTTGATCCCTTCGAGCTGAGAGCCTTTCCAGGAGCCTTCAAGCACGCGGTATGGCACGAGTTTGTCGCCCGGCTTGTAATTGTCGAGAGGGATGTCGGCAGCCTTCGGATTGAAAAGACTCGACACGAGAGCCTCCGCAACGACATATATTGCAGGCTCACCTGTGTACGGATTGAATGACATCACCCTGACATAGTTGATGTTAGGTCCCACGCACAGAGCGGTGTTGGACGGCAGGGTCCACGGAGTCGTCGTCCAGGCGAGGAAATAGACAGGAAGTGTCTCACAGCCGTAGACAATCTGTGATTTCTCATCCTTGATGACCTCGAACTGAACCGTGGCCGTGGTGTCTTTCACATCCCTGTAGCAACCCGGCTGGTTGAGCTCGTGTGAACTCAGTCCGGTTCCCGCTGCAGGTGAATATGGCTGGATTGAATATCCCTTGTAAAGGAGGCCCTTGTCGTAAATATCCTTGAGCAGGTACCAGAGAGTCTCCATATAGCGGTTGTCGTAGGTGATGTAAGGGTCGTCCATATCCACCCAATAGCCGATTCTTTCGGTCATATTCACCCACTCGCGGGTGTATTTCATCACCTCGCTGCGGCACTCGCGGTTGTACTCTTCCACACTGATTTTCGAGCCTATGTCCTCCTTGGTGATTCCAAGTTTCTTCTCCACTCCGAGTTCCACCGGAAGGCCGTGAGTGTCCCAGCCGGCACGGCGCGACACCCTGTAGCCGCTCTGAGTCTTGTAGCGGCAGACGGCATCCTTGATTGAACGGGCCATCACGTGATGAATGCCCGGCATACCGTTGGCTGAAGGCGGGCCCTCAAAGAAGACAAAGTCGGGAGCCCCCTCACGAACCTTCAGGGACTTTTTGAACGTGTCTCTTTCCTTCCACCTGTCAAGCACCTCTTTCCCGATGCCCACAAGGTCAAGATTCTTGTATTCGTTGAATGTCATATTTTTTATATATTTTTGCAAACTCAAAAACCGTCCTTACGGACTGAAACAAGTTGCAAATATAAACATATTTGACAAATATATGAGTGTTCTTGACATCATCATCCTCCTTTTCCTCATCCCCGCTCTGATAAGTGGCCTGAAGAAAGGTCTCATTGCGCAGATTGTCGCTATCGTTTCACTTATTCTCGGAGTGTGGATGTCCTTCAAATTTGCATCTGCACTCAGTCAGTGGGCCTCCACTTGGATTGAACTGGACATGAAGGTTCTCAACATAATTTCCTTTCTGGTCATCTTCGTTCTGGTGGCGGCGGGGTTTGGCCTTCTGGAAAAAATCCTCGAAGGAGTCCTGAAGATTGTTATGCTGGAATGGCTGAACAAACTCCTCGGAGTTCTTTTCGCCATATTGAAATGGGGGCTGGTCCTGGGACTGGTCGTAATGTTCTTCGATTCCCTCAATTCACACCTGAACATAGTCCCGCAGGAAAAACTGGATGAATCCGTGCTCTATAATCCTCTCAAGGAACTTGCTGATCTGATTTTCCCTTATCTGAAGGCATTGATTTTAGGGGATGCCTCCGAAGCCGGGAATGCGGGAACGGCTGTCTGAAGGTCTTCAGGACGGTTCATTTAAGATAGTCGGTGTAGAGAATCCCGTCGAGGTGGTCGCACTCGTGCTGGAAAATCACTGCGGTGAATCCCCTGACAGTTTCCGTGGTGTCCTTTCCTGAAGGCAGGGCCGTGTAGTGAATATCTATATCCCTGTGTCTGAGGACATCACCCCTGCAGTCCGGCACACTGAGGCAACCCTCGGGCCCCAAGTGCGGCTCACCACGCCTTGCAACAATCCTGATGTTCGGGTAAACCTCGAAAGGCTCCCCCTGTTTGTCAAATCTCTGAACGGCAACAACCCGGCGGGAAATCCCCACCTGAGGTCCGGCTATTCCCACTCCGTCCTGCTGCGGACTGGTGACAGTTGCTATCATCTTGCGGGACAGAATGCGGAAGTCCTCTCCCCGGAGTACTCTTGCAGGAATGTCTCTGGAAAGGGCTCTGAGCACGGCCGAATCCGCCGGGTCCTGCACGGTGAGCACCCGCATCACCTCACCCTGATTCCGGATGATGTCCAATTCCTCCCTGCTCCACCCGCCATTCGAGCAGGAGCAGAAAATCATTGCTGCAAGTGTCGCCAAAAAGAATACATTTTTCGTTTTCATGACTCAAATTCCGCTGGTTTCTCCGCACAAAAATACTAAAATTACCCTTCCCCTCCCTTAATTGGTCGGAATTTTGACTCCTGAAAAAACAACCTGCCTCTGTTTTTGAATATTCCTTAGTATCTTTGGCGGCTCAAACAGACTCCGGCAGATGCCGGGAAAAAGGAAAATGTAAATGGAAAGGATAATACTGATTGAAACCTCCACGGCACTCTGCTCAGTGGCTCTCTGCGAACAGGGACACATAATTTCCTACAAGGAAAGCGATGCGATGAAAGCACACGCATCGCTGACAGCAGCTTTTGTGGATGGGATCCTCAAGGAAAAGGGACTTACCCTGAAAGATTGCGATGCAGTCTGCGTCAGTATGGGGCCGGGGTCCTACACCGGTTTGAGAGTCGGGGTGTCCACAGCGAAGGGACTGTGTTTCGGGGCAGGACTTCCACTTCTTGCGGTCGGGACCCTGGACACGCTTGTGGCACAGGCCTTTGCCCGGGAGACTCTGGAGTGCAGCAAAAACGATGGGGCCAAGGTGATGATGCCGGTCGGGGATTTCCTTCACATTGTTCCGATGATTGACGCCCGAAGGATGGAGGTTTACACCGGGGTGTTCTCAAAGATTGCCCCTGGGCAAGGCTCAGGTCAGGACCTAGGGAGGGACCTTCAGGAAAAACAAGGGGTCGGCGAATACCAGATAGCAGGCAGTTTCCCGGACGCAGAAGGCTGCCGGGATGCTAATGTACGCCAGTTGACAAAAGGTCCCAATTTCATCCAGACCACTGAAACAGCCCCCCACATAGTGACTCCGGAAAGTTTTCGGGAGCATCTTGCCGAAGGGCCGGTCCTGTTCATAGGTGACGGTGCAGGGAAATGTACGGATGTCATCAAAAATGAGAATGCGTTCTTCCTCCAGTGTTGCCCGCAGGCCTCCTCAATGGCCGCACCGGCGACTGATGCATTCCTTAAAAAGGAATTCCGTGATGTGGCCTATTTCGAACCTTTCTATCTGAAAGAATTCACCGCCACTGTCAGCAAAAAGAAACTTTTCTGATTAAGTTCCTGTCCGCGACTAGATTCCCGGTCGAGCCGGGAATGACGAAAAGCAACCCGGGAATGACGGAAATTTTTACTCCCAATGCTCCCCGATGAAGTCAAGGAGGGAGAATAGGGCGGCGGGGTCGTTCTCTGTGACGAGCTTCATACGGGTTTCCTTGAAATCCGGCAGGGCCTTGAAATAACAACTCAGGTGGCGGCGCATCTCAAGTACACCGACCTTTTCGCCCTTGACTTCCAATGACCTGGCAAGATGTCTCTTTGCAAGGGCAACCCTCTCGGCGACACTCATAGGCTCCAGCAATTCACCGGTGTCAAGGTAATGCCGGATCTCCCGGAAGATCCACGGGTGACCGAAAGTGGCCCTTCCTATCATAATACCGTCAACACCGTAGAGGTCAAATGCTTCCTTGGCTTTCTGCGGGGAATCGATGTCACCGTTGCCTATGATTGGGATGTGCATCCTCGGATTTTCCTTGATTTTCCCGATGAGGGTCCAGTCGGCCTGCCCGGTGTACATCTGGCAACGTGTCCTCCCGTGAACGGTCAAGGCACTGATTCCCACATCCTGAAGTCTCTC
>CAMEBJ010000033.1 GCA_945912085.1 uncultured Bacteroidales bacterium
GATGGAATATGTGCTTGCCTACCATCCGATCCAGACCTGGGCGTTCTTCTTCGGGCTGATTGTGGCATCGTCAATATTCATTCTGAAAGAAATAAAGGGATGGAAATGGCAGGATTTCATCATACTTGCTGCCGGCATAGCCACAGGTGCAGTAGTCTGCACACTCTCCCCCACCGAAACACCCGACTCCCTCTGGTTCATCTTCATCTGCGGGGCAATCGCCATCTGCGCGATGATACTCCCCGGAATCAGCGGAAGTTTCATCCTTCTGATTCTCGGGAAATATGAATACATAATGGGAACCATATCCGGCCTCACCTCAGGTCAGTTCGGCCACAATCTGCTGGTACTGGGGGTCTTTGGAGCGGGAGCCGTGGCAGGACTGCTCTCCTTCTCGAAATTCCTGCACTGGCTGCTCGAACGCTGGCACAAGCAGACCCTGCTTGCCCTTGCGGGTTTCATCATCGGTTCCCTCGTGAAAGTCTGGCCGTGGAGCAATATTGAAACCGCACCCGGGACGGATCTTCACATCTGGGGCGCGGTCTGTTTCGCCCTTGCGGGGCTGATTCTGGTTACCGGCATCGAGATTGCCGGCTCTAAATTGTCTTCAAACAAAAGTAACGGATAACATCCTTGCCCTGACAATTGCAATCTTCATGGTCACTTGACAAAAAAGCGGTATTCCGTCACGCTGGTGTAGGTTTCTCCCGGCCGCAGGACAGTGGATGGGAAACGGTCCTGATTCGGAGAATCAGGAAAGTGGATGGTTTCCAGAAGCATTCCGGAGAATTTCTGGATTGGTCCATATTTTCCCTTGTGGATGTCGGCATCGAGGGTGCGCCCCGTGAAAGTCAGAAGAGCCGGTTCTGTCGTCCAGGTTTCCACTCCCCTTCCCGAAGTCTCATCGTACAATGTGGCGGCCTTTCGTAATGACCCGTCCCAATCGCGGATTGCCCAGCAGGCTGACATTCCACGCATAATTGTCAGTTGTGGGTCTGGCTGGTCTATTCTGTAGTCAACCCTGTGAGGTTCCCGGAAGTCGAACGGTGTGCCGTCCACCGGCAGGAGCCTGTCCGGGCAGAAATGCCTGTTGTTAAGCACGCAGGTGTCAGCCTCCACCTGAAGGAGATGCTCCATCACATAACCTCCACGGCTACCTTTAAGGTTGAAATAAGAATGGTTTGACAGGTTGACCACTGTCGGTTTGTCGGTAACCGCCCTATACTCGATTCTCACAGCATTGTCATCTGTCAGCCAGTAAGTTACTTCCGCCTGCAGGTTGCCGGGGAAACCCTGTTCCCCGTCCGGGCTGAGCCTTGTAAAACGGACTCCGGAGCGGCCTTCCTCCTTTAGAATTTCCCCTTCCCAGAGGAAACGGTCAAAACCCTGCCTGCCCCCGTGGCATTGTACGGGGTCGCCGTCAAAACTTTCATTGGCATCGACATCGTACCTGACCCCATCCAGGATGAACGAGGCGTGATCAATCCTGTTGCCGTAACGTCCGATGACCGGTCCGAAAAATCTGTCTCCATTTTCAAACAGGGCAAGTTCTCCGGGCCCTACGATGACGTCATCCATTAGCCCGTCCTTCCCAGGCATGCAGATCTTCACAACCCTGCATCCGTAATCTGTCAGGGTCATTGATGCCCCATTCCTATTCACCACAGTGTAAAGGGAGACCTCCTCCCCCGTGGAGAGGCTGCCGAAAGACTCAACGGAAACATCCGCTCTCTTACAAGAAGTCACCGCAGCAATGGCCGCTATAATGATGAAAAATTTCTTCATCGTTCAAAAAATACGTATTCCACTCAGACAATTCCCTATTTCTCGTCCGACGCGTCCTCAGCCTTACGGCAAGGCACGAGATGGAGCACTTCCTTGCCTTTGTCATTGCGCAATGACACTCCGTCCTTTACAGCTACAGCCTTTACCGATGCTTCCAGGGCATCGAGGAAACCTCTCTCCTGGTCCATAGCCTCAATCTGACTTGCCATCATAGTGGTGGCAACCTCACCGAACTTGATTTCAGTGCCATCTATCGTGAAGCTTCCGTTGCAGCGGTTCACTCCTGTGTATCCATATACCCTCTGATTCTCAGTGTCAAAGACAAGACCGGGAAGTGCAATCTCGTAACATACAGTCGGCTGACCGTTGATTGAAACCACATCCCATCTTCCGTTAATATCGGGAGCCTTGCTCCCGCAAGATGACAATGCCATCACACAAGCTGCCATAGCAGCCACCACAAAACATTTTTTCATAAAATATCCGTTTAATGATTACTACTTATCAATCCAATGTCAGGAGAACCGGGCAATGGTCGGAACCGAAAACATCGGTGAGGATTTCTGCGGAGCCGATCCTGTCCCTGAGGTTCTCTGAGACCACAAAATAATCTATGCGCCAGCCGGTGTTCCTTTCGCGGGAACGGAAACGGTAGGACCACCAGGAATATATGTCCTTCGCGTCGGGATGGAGATATCGGAAGGTGTCAATGAAGCCGGCCGAGAGGAGTTGTGTGAACTTGTCCCTTTCCTCATCGGTAAAGCCGGCATTGCGACGGTTGGTATTGGGGTTTCTGATGTCAATTTCCTGATGGGCCACATTCATGTCTCCGCAGACAACAACACCCTTTGTCTTGCCGTCGGCCCCGGTTTTCGATGCAAGAGAGGTCAGATAGGAGCGGAAGTCATCCTCCCATTTCATCCTGTAGTCCAGACGGCGGAGTTCGTCCTGGGAATTGGGGGTATAGACGCAGACAAGATAGAACTCCGGCATTTCAAGGGTTATGACACGTCCCTCGGTGTCGTGCTCGGGGATTCCCATTCCGTAACTCACTGACAAAGGTTCGTGGCGGGTGTAAACCGCCGTCCCGGAATAGCCCTTCTTCTGGGCATAATTCCAGTAAGAATGATATCCGGGAAACTCCAGGTCAAGCTGACCTTCCTGCATCTTTGTTTCCTGCAGACAGAAGAAGTCCGCGTCCAGTTCATTGAAAATCCCATCAAAGCCCTTGGTGCACACCGCCCTGAGGCCGTTCACATTCCACGAAACGAATTTGTACATATACCGTTGAGTTTTTTACAAACTGCGAAGATACGGATATTTGGAAAAAATAAATATATTTGCGTTGATATTGTGGTTAGTAGTATATGACAAAAAGGTTCATCATCTCTATAATTGCAGTGATTGCAACGATTTCTCCGGCGTTTGGACAATCCTATATGGACCGGGCCGAATCATTCTCAAGCGACAGCCTGGGCAGACTTGTCAGGAATCAGGACCTGTGGTTCGAATGGTACGGCAATGATGGGGAATTTTTCAGCTATTCAGATGAGACTCCCGATGGGCGTGAGTTTTTCCTGAAAGAAACAAAGACCGGAAAATCCGCCAGATTCAGTGATAGGCAGAAACTCAGGGAAAATGTTGACAGCATACTATCCGGAAGGGGTTGCAGTGTTCAAAACAGAAATAATACCTTCACTCCCGGGCGCGACTGGAAAAAAAGTTGGACTTCAGACAGTCTTTTTGCCATTACGGCACATTCCCACAATCTCTGTCTTCTGCGTTACAATTCCTCTGACCGGAGCATAATTGACAGCATCAGGCTCAGCTCTGACGGAGAACCTTACCGTTCATTCGCCATCGGAGGAAATTCCGAAGACTCCAAAGGAGAGGGCAGCGCAGTGGGCTGTTGGATAGGCGACACCCACAAATTCTTGACTGTCAGGGAGGACCAGAGGTCTGTCGGGACATTGTCACTGATCAACAGCCTTTCCGATCCCCGACCTGAAACAATCACCTACAAATTCCCTATGCCCTCAGACACGGCCGTAACCAGATTTGAAGTGTTCCTGTCCGATGCCGACAGCGCGGCAATGTACAGAATCGACGCCGGACGCAAGGACCAGACATTCCTGCTTCCCCGCTTCAGAAAATATGTTACGACGAAAAATTACGCTTATCTGTTGAGAATCAACCGTACAAGGGACACCCTTGAACTTGTCAGGATAAATGCCCTTGACCGAAAGACTGACGTACTCATCAGCGAGCCTTGTCCGCCACATCTCAACGAACAGCTTTTCGGATGGCACCTTCTTGAAGAGGGCAGGGAAATACTCTGGTGGTCGGAACGTAGCGGGAAAGGACGGTGGTACCTGTACGACGGGAACGGCAGGCTCAAAAAGGCTCTGACACCTGAGGGTATGGTGGCCGGACACATAGAAAGAATCGACACGGCGGGAAGGAACATCATATATGAAGGATATGGATTTGAAGAAGGAATCAACCCGAATTACAGGTTCTACTACAGGGCTACGTTCTCCGGCAGAAACACCCTTATTACTCCGGGAAACGGAAACCACGACATAATAATCTCACCGTCAGGGAAATATATATATGACACATATTCACGAATGGACCTGCCTCCAAGACACAAAGTGGTTTCAGCGAGCGGGAAGGTGCTTTACAACCTGCCGTCCTGCGACGTTTCCGCCCTTCAGGCGAAAGGATGGAAGGCACCGGAGGTCGTGAAGGTGATGGCAGCTGATTCCGTTACCGAACTTTACGGTGTGGTTTACACCCCGTTCGACATCGAGCCGGGGAAAACGTACCCTATCATCAGCAATGTCTATCCGGGACCGCAGACTGACCTTGTTCCGCAGTCCTTCTCGCTGGACGACAACGGGAACCAGTCTCTCGCACAGCTTGGATTCGTCGTTGTCAACTTCTCGTACCGAGGAAGCAACCCTCTCAGAGGCAGGGACTTCTACACGTTCGGATATGAAAACCTCAGGGATTACGCCCTTGAGGACGACTATGCGGCAATCTGCCAGACAGCCAGGATGTATCCCTATGCGGACACGACCCGCGTGGGAATCTACGGTCACTCCGGAGGAGGATTTATGGCTGCAGCGGCAATGCTCACAAGACCGGATTTCTACAAGGTCGGGGTTGCATCTTCAGGAAACCACGACAACAACATTTACACCCAATGGTGGGGCGAAACCTTCCACGGAGTGAAATACAATCCGGACAAAGGGTGCTATGAATGTAAAATACCCACCACCGTGGAGCTGGCTGCAAATCTCAAGGGGAAACTTCTTCTTGTCACGGGAGATATGGACAAGAATGTCCATCCGGCAAATACCCTCAGGCTGGCAGATGCTCTCATAAGGAACGGGAAACGGTTTGATATGATGATTATTCCCGGAGCGGATCACGGGCTGCCGGTAAAATATCACGACAACCTTATCAGATACTATTTCACCGAACATCTTCTCGGACTGCCGCAAAAAGACATCGACATTGTCCGTCACAAATAACAGATTGAGTATGAAGAAACTATTGAACACCATCATTGCGACCGCACTTCTGCTGCTCCCGTTGACGGCCCTTGCCGGGCTCTCCGGACAGCAGAATGAAATCAAGGTGTCAGGAACCGTCACCGATGCGGCAGGCGAACCCCTCGCGGGAGTGTCCGTCATCATTGAGGGAACTATGACGGGTGTGAGCACGGGAGTTGAAGGAGAATACTCCATCAATGCCGCCGTCGGGCAGACCCTCAGATTCAGTTTCATCGGTTTCAAATCCCTCGAAATAAAGGTGACAAAGGCACGGTATGACATAGTGCTTGAGGAAGAAGCACAGACCATCGACCACGTGGTTGTCACAGGCTATTCCAATGTTGAAATCCGCAAGAGCACCGGAGCGGTGGCAATAATTTCAGGAGAAGACCTTAAAGACAACCCTCTCAAGAATATGGACCAACTGCTTCAGGGAAAACTCGCCGGAGTCAACGTTCAGATGACTTCCGGAAGGCCGGGAGCCGTGGCCAAGGTCAGAATCAGGGGGACCAACACCATAACCGGCAATGCGGAACCGCTCTGGGTGATTGACGGAGTCCCGATGCAGAAAAACTTTTCCGCCCCGAGTGTGAACAGAAGCCAATTGAAGTCCGGTGACTTCGACAACATCTTTGCAACCGGAATCGGGAACATCAATCCGAATGACATCGAATCAATCACCGTCCTCAAAGATGCCGCGGCAGCAGCCATCTACGGTTCCCAGGCAGCGAGCGGGGTCATTGTCGTGACCACAAAACGCGGAAAAGCAGGCAAGACAGATGTAAGCTATATGGGTTCCGTAACCGTACAGACAAAGCCCTCAAGGGATGCCAACCTGATGAACTCGTCGGAAAAACTCGCCTGGGAGCAGGAACTGTGGGACGAATTTGCAGCTGACGGCTATGAGGCTACACTGAAAGGAGGAAGCGCACATTACCCTGTTGTGGGTATCGTGGGACAGATCCGTTCCGGCTACGGCAAATACGCAGGTCTGGGAAAGCAGGAGCAGGATGAGCTCATTGAATCTCTGGGCAGAAGCACGACGGACTGGTTCGACGTGCTCTTCAGGAACACGGTTTCCACTTCACATTACCTTTCGGTTTCCGGAGGCTCGGACAAACTGACCTACTATGTTTCCGGAGGATTCAACTACAACAACGGCCTGGTAATCAACACCAGCGCAACTTCGTACAACCTCAACGCAAAAATCGATTCCCGGCCGGCAAGATGGATCAGATTCGGAGTGCAGACCGATTTCAGCTACAACAAGTCCCTCGCCCCTTCCAATAATGTGAATATGTTCAAATATGCATATTTCGCAAACCCATATGAATCCCTCTACAACGATGACGGAAGCTACCGTGCGGACGAGACCTACTTCTCCCTTGCCAACGCCAACGGTTCCATCTCCTCTCCACTTCCGGAGAACGGATTCAACATTATGAGGGAAATAAACGAGACTTCCAGCAAAGCGACAGCTGCATCCGCCAATATCAAGGGAGATGTCACAATCTTCATCACGAAGGGACTTACCTTCAACGGTCTGGCTTCATTCTCACACAACTCGGACCTGTCTGAAAACATCAATGGAAAGAACACCTATGCCGCGTGGACGGACAGACCGTTCGAAATAAACGAGATGACTTCAAAACGTACCTACGGTTCCATTACGCAGAACTCCGGCAGCAACACCTCCTACCTGCTGCGCGGTCAGTTGAATTTCGCCAGAACCTTCAAGGACATACACAACCTGAACGTGATTGCAGGAACGGAAATCCGCAGCTCGTACTCAAAGAGCATATTCTCGAAAAGATATGGTTACGATTCAGTTACCGGCAACCACTCAACCCCTCTGTTCACATCACAGAACGGGACCACCATCGACTACGACAAACTGCAGAGCTTCGGCAGCACACTTGACGGCTGCACGGGACAGAGCATAATCGAAGACGCCTTCGCATCATTCTATGGTACGGCCACCTACGGTCTGCTCGGCAGGTATTATTTCAGCGGAACGGTCCGCAGCGACGGCTCGAACAATTTCGGAAGCGACCAGCAGTTCAACGTGAACTGGTCCGTGAGCGGTTCCTGGAACATTGACGACGAGAAATGGATGAAACCGATCTCCCACATACTCAGCACCTTGAGTCTCAAGGCCGGTTTCGGTTACACGGGAGGAGTAAACAAGACCGTATATCCTGTTCTGATAATGAATTACGCATCCAACTTCAGGACCACGGACGATGATTTCTACAGGATGGGCTACATCAACAATCCCCCGAATCCGAATCTGAGATGGGAAAAGAATAGGACCCTCAATGTCGGCTTGAACTTCGGCTTCCTCAAAGACAGAATCACGGGAGAGGTTTCCTACTACCAGAACAAAAACATCGATCTTGTCACCTTCGTGAGGGTTCCTAAGACCACAGGTTTCAGCACACAGAGCTACAACACCTCCGAGCAGCTTAACCGGGGAATAGAATTAAGTCTTGGCGCAACTCTAGTCAGGGTCAAGGACTTTTCCTGGAAAATAATGGTCAATGCCGCCTACAACAACAATATCCTCACGAAATATGAATCTCCGACAGGAAGCATTCTCGGAGATTTCTACGTGGGGTACCCTCTTGGGAAAATCTTCACGGGCAAACTGACAGGCATTGACAGGGAGACCGGAGTGTACAATTTCGAACTGAGGCCGGACATCGTCATTACGGACATCACCGACTACCAGAAATACCAGAATTACCTCTTCTATGCAGGCACTTCAAATGCTCCCTGGACAGGAGGATTCACGACCACCTTCTCCTACAGGAGGCTGTCACTCAACATAGTGGGAAATTTCTCAGCCGGGGCGAAGATTATCAACGACATAACCTGTCCGGTTTCGTACTCCACCCTGAACGGAAGTGTCAGCGAGCCTGTTATGTGCAACAGGAACGACCTATACGTCAATCACCTGAATGTCAACCGGGATGTCACACACAGATGGACGGAGGCAAATCCTGTCACTGACGGATATCCACGGCTGGTGGATGCCTACGGCAACAGGATTACCGACAGGAACGGAAACTACCTCAACAGAACCAGGCCTTACTCGGACAACGTGACAAGAAGCGCATATCTGGAGAATGTTTCCTACCTGAAAATCAGTTCAATCTCCCTGACATACTCACTGCCGGACAGATGGACAAAGGCAATAAAGATGAGCGGGATGAACGTCAGTTTCCTGATGAACAACCTGCTGATCTTCTCGAACTATTCCGGAATTGACCCGGAAACTCCGGGGGCCGTCTATCCCCAGAGCCGTTCGTTTACTCTCAGTCTTAACATAAGTTTCTGACCTATGAAATATTTACGATATATATACATTTCTGCGGCCGTCCTTACGGCCGGGCTATGTCTTTCCTGCACCAAATATCTGGACATCAAGCCATACGGAAAGACCATACCTCAAAGTGCGGAAGAATTCTCCGCATTGCTGCACCATCATCTTGACAAAATTGACCACGGAGAGGAAACAATCGTGGGAAACATTTCATCGGTGTGCGACCTGGAATGTTATGCGGACAATCTGGAAGCCAATCTCACCTCCTACCCGGACGGAAATTATATCCCGGTGTATATAGGGGCGGACCTGTCAAAAAAGCAAAGTCTCTACAGCAATCTTTACGAGGTCATACGCGACTGCAACATCACAATAGGCTATCTTGAGGAAAGGGACACCAGACTCGGCAAGGACATTCTCGGAACGGCATACGCCCTGAGGGGAATCTGCTGGTACAATCTGCTGAGGGATTTCTGCGAGCCCTGCTGCAGGAAGCCGGACATCCCGGGAGTGCCGATTGTAACGGAATTCGATATGGAAGCCAAACCTCTCAGAAGCACTGCAGGACAAACGGCCGCACAGGCGGAATCAGACTTTCTGAAAGCCATCTCCTACGACATCAGCGACCCGGTGCTCCGGTTCAACAGCGATGTAATGAAAGGTTACCTTGCAAGACTTTATTTCTGGATTGGAGACTATGCCAACGCCGCAAAATATGCGAGGGAAGTCCTTCAGACCTATCCGTTGCTTTCAGGAAACGCCTACACGCAGATGCTCGCATCCGAAACGGCAAAGACTGGCAACATTCTCCTGAAAAGCTGTCTGCTGCTTGACAGCAGCGACCGTCTGTCCTACAATGGGGCAAAGAAATACACGGCATCCCGTCCTGTCAGCAAACGTTTCGTGGATCTTTTCGCCGAAAAGGACCGGGATGTCAGATACAGTCTGAGTTTCAACTCCAAAAGGACATTCACCAAGAATGTCTTTGCCTGCCTGAGGAGTGCGGAGATGCAGTGCATTCTTGCAGAGAGTCTTTAC
>CAMEBJ010000034.1 GCA_945912085.1 uncultured Bacteroidales bacterium
AGGTGCGGTTGCGGAATTTCCTGTCAAGCCACACTCCCCATCTGAGTTCGTTGAAGTACATACTGTCCTCTCCGCCGAGTTCCCAGTAGAATTCGTTGCGGATGCGCTCTCTCATATCCTCCTGACCGGCGACTGTGGTGTAAGTGTTGGTGTTCAGAAGGATATGTCCCGCACGCGCACGGACCTCGTTCACAAGAGGAACAGCCTCACTGGTCCTTCCAAGTTCATTCAGGCACTCTGCACGGCGCAGGAGAATCTCGGCATAGCGGCAGAGGATGTTGTCCTGCTCATAGACCCAGCGGATGGTGTTCTCAAGACCTTCAGGGACATACTTCCTCCAGAGGTAGTAGAACATAGTGTTGGTGTCGGTCCTGATGTCACGCGGTTCCTTGGTGTCCGCCCTGTAAGGCCAGCGGAGGGTAAAGGTATAGGCAGTTCCGGAAATTCCACCGTAATAGGTCGAATAAGGAGTGATGATTGCCATCTTCAGGCGAGGGTCGCGGTTGTCGTATGCCGCCTTGATGCGGCTCTCATTGCCGGTTGACAGATATTTCGACATATCCGAACCGTAAGACGTCATCTGTGCAATCTCCTCGGCTGACATTTCATTGCGCAGGAAGAACACTGACCTCTGGGCAGGAGTCATCTCGTCCCAGCCCGGGCAATAGTCCTCCCATCTGAACTTGCTTCCGTCAGCATTCTCGAAAGACTCCACATAGGCAGGATTAGGAATGTAGTTGTTCCAGGCACCTGAGGTCACACCTGTGTCGCGGTTGCCGAAAAGAACGGCGCGAGGATTTCCCATACCGCTTTTCTGGGTGCATCTGATTGCAAAGATCATCTCGTCACACTGCTCATTTGCAGGTTTGAGCAACTGTTTGAAGCTGTCTGCACCGGCTCCTTTGTAAAGAGAGAATCCGAAATCCGCAAGGGCCTCGAAGTCATTGAGTGCCAGCTGCCAGTACTTTGCAGGGTCCTCACCGGAGCGTGCAGCCATCCACTGGTAGGCCTGTCCCCTGTAGGCAAGTGCGACTGCCTTGCTGACGCGTCCGTAGGAATCAGAGCCGGCTTTGTAACGGTCAGGAAGGTTCTCCTCGTTGACACAGTCAGTGAGGTCCTGGATGATTGCATTCCAGACTTCCACCTCGCTGGAGCGCGGCCTGTTGGCATTGGTGGCATTCTCGATGTACTCCATATAGAGAGGCACTCCCCTGTAGAGGACATTCAGGTTCATATAGCCGTATGCCCTGAGGAATTTTGCCTCCGCCTTCAGCATCGCTTTCTCGGCGAAGTCCATGTCAGGAACCTGGTCTATATGCGAAATCACGTCGTTTGCCCTGAAGACAAAGGTGTAGTAGTATTTGAACATCTCCGAGAAGGTTCCGTTTGCAGGAGTTCCGTCTCCGTAGCAGACCTTCTGGTTCTCATGCCAGTTCTTGTCCGTGTCCATCACTGAGGAATAGGCTTCGTACATAACTTTCCAGTTGTCCTCGTTTACGTTTGTGGAGGATCTGGTGTAGAACTCATTGTATATGCCGTTCACTGCCTGGCGGGCAAGAGTGGCTTTGCCCCACACATTGGATGAAGCCACCTGGTAAGTGCTGGCAAGGTCGAGGCTCTGACACGAAACCAGGGCCATAGCAGCAGCCATCATTGAAATTATTGTCTTTTTCATAAACAGGCTTTCTCCTTTTTTAGAATGTAATATTAAGACCTGCGGCATACTGACGCATTGTTGAATATCCGGCCACTGACCTCATCTCCGGGTCCATTCCCGGGAACCTGGTAATGGCAAAGAGGTTCTCACCTGAGACATAAACCCTGATCTTGCGGATCTTGATTTTCTGGGTGAGATTCTCAGGAAGGGTGTAACCGAGGGTCAGGTTCTTGAGCTTGAAGTAGTCACCCTTGTACAGATGCAGGGATGATGTCGCTGAAGACTGGCTGGAAGTCAGGTTGACAAGACGAGGATTCCTGGAATTGATGTTCGTGCGCGGATCGTCAGGATTCTTCGGGTCGAAGAAATAACGGTCGTTCACAAGACTCTGAGGAATCGCATAACCGTAGATGGTGTTTGTCGAGTTTGAAGCCTGACGGTAGTAATAGATTGAGAATCCGGCTGCACCTGCCCAATTCATCGAGAAGTCTATTCCCTTCCAGGCAAGGCTTGCCTGAAGTCCGAAATTGACCTTCGGGGTAGTTGAGACATTCTGGAAAGCACTGTCGTAGGAGTTTCCATAGAGGCCGTCACCGTTGCGGTCGGCATAGATGTACTCTCCGTACCAGATTTTCTGCTTTCCGATTGCCTGCTGAGGATAGAAGGAATATCCGGCATCCATCATAGCCCTAAGCCAGGCCATATCACCGGTCGTCCTGATCATACCGTCCACAGGACCGCCGTTGACATCCGGACTTCCGTCGGCATTCCAGTAGGTTCCGGTTCCCTTGTAGGTGTCCATCATATAATATTCATTGATCATATGACCTTCCACAACCCTGTTGGTGCCACCTGTGGAGACATCACCGATGTTGGTCTTCCAGACCTTCTCGCCGGTCTGAGGATCGGTTTCCCAGCCCTCCACGAGAGCGCCTTTGTACTTGCTGACCCAGTTCTTGTTGTAGGCGACATTGGCAGAAATGCTGTAGTAGAAGTCCTTTCCGACCTGGTCCTTCCAGCCGAGTTCAAACTCGATTCCCCTATTGGTCACTTCTGCTATATTCTGCTTAGGGGCACCTGCGTTACCCATCACCATATACATTGAAGGGGTGTAGAGAATTCCGTCGGTAACCTTGTTGTAAAGGTCGAGGTTACCTGTGAGGCGGTTCTTGAGGAAGCCGAAGTCGATTCCGACATTGGCTACCGAGGTGGTCTCCCAGGTGAGGGCGTAGTTCTTGATGCTCGTAATGGCGATTCCGTTGGTGATTTCGTCAGTTCCAAAGACATAATTGGCCGTTCCGTAGGTTGACTGCCAGTCATAGTTGCCGATTGAGTTGTTACCGAGCTGTCCCCAGGAGAGGCGGAGCTTCAGGTTGTCAACCTTTCCGGTCTTCTTGAGCCAAGGCTCCTCGCTGATTCTCCATCCTGCGGAGAATGACGGGAAGAATCCCCATCTGTACTCCGGAGCGAACCTTGACGAGCCGTCAACCCTGAGGTTCGCCTCGAAGAGATACTTGCCTGCATAGGCGTAATTCACCCTGCCGAAGAATGAACGGGCAGCGTACTCGGTTCCATATCCCCCTGATGCGTAAGGAGTTGCAACAGCATTGAGGTCACCTACCGAAGGGTCCTGGAGACCAATCTTGGTGGAGCTGAAGTCGCGGTACTGGAAATGTGTCATCTCATATCCGACCATCGCGGAAATCTCGTGCTTGCGGACAGTCTGGTTGTAGTTGAGGATGGTCGCGAACTTCACCTGATTCTCCCTCTTGTTGTACATATAGGAGTAGAGTTCAGCCGGATCGGCCGGACTGATGACATACGAATCTGAGAGGAAGTCATATTTTCCGAAGGCATTGTCAACACTCATATCTTCCTGCCTGTAATCCTTGTAGTAGATGTCGGTGTTCCAGGTGAAATATTTGAGGAAATTGATGTTGACGTACCAGTCGGAGAACATCTGGGTGTTCTTGGTGTAGCCACGGCTGGTGTTCATATCCCAAAGAGGGTTGTGAGCCTGAGGGTCCTGTCCCGGAGCCTGAGGTCCTCCGTAAAGTCCGAGAGACTTGGAATAAGGATAGATGTCCGGGGTCATCTTTTGGGTGTTCAGGGATGTGAGGGAACCAACGTTGCTCCTCTCCTGGTCAGTGTGGTAGCCCCAGATGCGGCCTCCTACACGGAGCCATCTGGTCACCTGTCCATAGACGTTCACCCTTCCGAAATAACGCTTGTAACCGGTGTTGTCGATGATGCCCGGATTGTCGATGTAGGAGAGGGAAACATTGTAACCGATGGACTTGCTCTTTCCGTTTGCGGAGATGGTGTGCTTGTGCATCAGCTTGTTCTGATAGATTTCAGACCACCAGTCGGTGTTCGGATAGGCCATATAATTGTAGTAGCCGGACTCGGCCCTGCCCATAGGATCGGCCTTGGCAGCCCTCCACTGGTCAATTGTGGTCTGAGAATATTGAGGAGCTCCACCGATGTTGACGCAGGACTCGTTGTAGAGTTCCATATAGGTTGCCATATCCGAAACGGTGTGGATAATCTTGAATGGCTGGTCGAATGACAGGGTCAGGTCGTAGGAGATTTCGTGGTGTCCTTCCTTCTCGGACCCGTTCTTTGTCGTGATGAGGATGACACCGTTGGCACCCCTGTTACCGTAGATTGCGCAGGAGGCGGCATCCTTGAGCACATTGATGGAAGCGATGTCGGAAGGATTGACATTACCCAGTCCCTGCTCCATACCATCCACAAGGACGAGAGGTCCTGAGGAATTCAGGGTTCCCGTACCACGGACCAGAATAGAGAAGTTCTCATCGTAAGGATTTCCGGAGCCCTGCATTACCTGAAGTCCCGGCATAGCTCCCGAAAGGGCCTGTGTCGCATTGAACATCGGACGGGACTTGATGCTTTCGCTGTCAAAGCTGACAGAAGAGACGCTTCCCGTAAGGTTTACCTTTTTCTGAACGCCGTATCCCACTACGACGACTTCCTCAAGAAAAGTTGTGTCATCCTTGAGAACCACATCGTAAACTGATGCTGTGCCTAGGGTGACGGTCTCGGTGGTGTAACCGATGAAGGCCACTTCCACGACGCGGGTATTCTCAGGGACGGAAAGGCTGTAACGGCCGTTCTCATCCGTCGAAGTGCCGACGGTTGTGTCCGGTATGATGACAGATGCTCCCACAACGGGTTCACCCGCATTGTCCGTAACGGTACCGCTGATCTGGCGGTTACCACTCTGGGCTGACACTCCTATTGAAAACAACAGGGTCAGCAATATCACTAATAAATATCTCAGTTTTCTCATATTTCGAACTATTTAAAGCAAGCAACGACCAGATTGACTGGTTCCGAAGACTCGGCCTTCATCTCATTTGCGGCAAAATTGAATCTACTGTTCGTCCAGAAGACATCCTTGCCCCTGTCGGAACCGTCCTGAAGAAGGAGATATGACCAGTTGTAGTCCTCAACCGTCATCACATCGCTGCAACCCATCTCGGACATCACCTTGGCAAGTTCGTAAAGGGTCACTCCCCTTGTGTCGCTTGACGCACCGTTGTGCCCGTTGTCGGAAGCCTGTCCCTGGTTGTGGGTGTTGACAAATTTCTCGACAGCGAGGATGACAAGGTCGCCTTTTGCGGTGCATCCCACTCCGATTCTTCCTGTCCTGAGTTTGTCGTGAGTCAGAATCGGAACCGACTTGCCCCAGTCAGGACTCAAGAAAGTGGTGAGTTGGTCTCCATAGCGGCGCCAGTCGGTATTGTAAGTGTTGTAATACCAGTCACCCTCTTCGGAAATGAGACTGTTTCCGCCCTTGACAATCTGGAAATAGCCTCCGAATGCACATTCAGGTGTCCATTCAAGAGGATTGTTTCCCTTGGCGTCATCATATCTGTAAAGTTTTCCGTCGGCAGTTCCTGCAGGATACATCACAGCCTTGCCTGCCTCAAGACCCATCGCCGGTGCGTATGCCTTGTTGCTGCCACCGAAGCCGTCGTTACGCATAACTGTGGTAACTCCGCTCTTGTTCGGTCCGTAGGCAAGAGGACTGTAATACGTAAATCCGCTTGTTGCCGTACTGCCGTCAATATGCCATACTCCAGGGCCCTGCAAGCTGAGGAAGAGAGTCCAGTCACGGTTGCTTCTCACTGATGCGGACATTTTGGCATTGTCTGCTCCGACATCATTCTTCTCATTCACCTTGATGCTGACCCTTCCTGCAGGTACAGTGAACAGATAGCCCACATTCCCGTTGAATCCGCAAAGAGAGTTGCTGGTGTACATCCTCATATTCCCGAAACTGATGTTCTTTGCCTGCCAGCTCTTTGTCACCTCTGTCCAGGAAGAGCCGAGAGTCACGACATCTGAAGGATTGGCATAGACAAAATATGTCTTCTGCTTGTCAACCGCCTTGTCGTTCACAACGATCTTCAGGCCATCTCCGGAAGAGAAATCGACATTCTGGAGAATGGACGGGTCTGAAACGAGTTCAGCATCCTCGTCAAGTTCCAGATTGACGTCAACGTCTGTCAGGTCTGACTGGAGGAAAGCATTCGGGAATGAACCGGCGAAGGAGTCATCCTGAAGGGAAAGGTCGATAGTCTCCCCTGCATAGGTTGCCTTAACCTTGGTGATGTGCTGGAATATCGAAGCATTCACCGTGTAAGCCTGATCATCCACGCCATCATTGACGGTGAATCTGAAACCGTTCTTCAGATTGGCCTCGAATTTCGTGGTCAGAGGACTTGTCATCCTTGCCCACTCGTCATTCAGGACAACATCCAGAACGACATTCTCGAGAGAGGACACTAGACGGAACTTGAAGTTGATAGTTCTGGTTTCCGGATCCAATGTTCCTTCCACCCACCTATTCCCGTCGAGAGCTCTCACTGACAAGACCGGATTGGAGACATATCCAGGATCTTCAGAAAGCCTGAACCTGTACTCCTTCTCGGTACAGCCCGTGCTGATGCAAAGAAGCAGCACAGCTGTCAGAATTAAGGATAATTGTTTGGTCATCATTGATTATATTAAGGTTATATGAATTGGTTCCAGACACAAAAAATCCGATGCGCAGGTTCTGCACACCGGACACAACAGCCTCCTTAAGGCTCTATATTTTCAAATGAATCTACTAATTGCTGCCCCCCCGTCTAAAACACATAGGGGATGGAATAGTGTTACTTCTGCGGTAAGACATCAAAAGAGTTTTCACTTCTTTTCATTAATTTTCACGCAAAAGTAAAAATTAAATACAAATAACGAAAATAATCGAAAGGAATTTCTTTCAATTATTCATTTTTTATAATTTTTTTTAACAAATACTTCACATCAGTTGTTGTAGGCCGTCTCGCCGTGCTCGTAGATGTCAAGGCCGCTTATTGTTGTCGTGTTCACTAGCGACTAAGACTGATACTTTAAGATTTCGACAAATTACTTTAATTTTGGCAATTTTATTGTTTTATTGCCATTTTTAGCGTAGTTTTGCAAAAGAATGAAGATAGCGGATCTCATACTGAATTATGGATACTCTCATGACAACCATATCGTGAGAAAAGATCTTGTGTCTTGGTTCAGTCAGACACAACCGGAACTCTCGATCAGGAGCATAGATTCAGCCATCAGATCACTGATAAAAGGGAATCGTCTGATCAGGATGGGATACGGTACAATGGAGATAGCAACTGAGTCCACACGATATACGCCTGTCATAAGTGATGAGATCAGAAGAATTCATAATATTGTTCTGGAAAAATATCCTTACACGAGATTCTGTCTCTGGCAGGCAAATACCCTTTCCCCCTTCATGCAGCATGTCCCTAATGTGGACATTATCGTACTGGAAACGGAGAAAATAGCTGCCGAGGCTGTCTATGAAGACATAAGACAGGAAGGGCTAGACAGGAAGATACTACTACGTCCTAGCGCCAGAGAATGCGACCTCTATGCTTCTGGAGAATCATGCATCATAATCAGAGATCTTATTACAGAATCACCGACCATCAAGACCGATGGTATCCCGATGGCTTCCCTGGAAAAGATACTGGTTGATGCCCAAATTCTGCCGGAACTCGAATTCGCACGGGGTTCCGAGCTCTACTACATTTATGAGAATGCATCCGAGATGTATATGCTCAACACCAAGGCTATGTTACGCTATGCTTCAAGAAGAGGGCGTAAAGATGAAACCGAAAAACTTATTAAATCTACGATAAAAAATGATTAATCCGATCAGCAGAACAAAAGAATGGATATTGGAGTCATGCAATAGGAACTCTATAAAGGATCCGACCCTTCTGGAGAAGACCATCAGAGCCTTCTCTCTCCTGGAGGCTCTCGCAAAGTCCGGTTGTCCATTCCTTTTCAAAGGAGGCTCGGCCCTGATGTTGCAACTGGGTTGTACTCAGCGTCTGTCTGTTGACATAGATATAGTATGTCCTCCGGGAACAGATGTCATAGCATATCTCACTCCATTTGCAGAGGAATATGGTTTCGGTGAAATCAGACATACAGAAAGGCAGTCAAGGGACAATGTGCCCAAGACACATGCAAAATGCTTCTATCAGGTGTCTTATGTCACCAATACCGCTCAAGAAAAGATCCTTCTGGACGTGCTTTTTGAAGATAATTGGTATTCCAAGGTGGAGGAACTCGCAATTGAGAGTCCGTTCCTTTCTATGGAAGGAGAACCTTATTTCGTGAATCTCCCAAGCAAGGATGACCTGCTGGGCGACAAGCTTACTGCTTTTGCACCCAATACAACTGGAATCCCATACATCAAGAAGACAGTCAACCGGTTCGGTGAGATAGAGGAACGGGATTGTTCAATGGAGATCATAAAGCAGCTCTTTGACGTCGCTTCGCTGTTCGACCGGATTGACGACCTGACTATCGCTAGAGAGACGTTTGAAAAGATAGCTCCGATAGAACTCGAGTACAGAGGCAAGAATAAGGAGAATCTGGATGTGATTCTTGATGACATATACAAGACATCCGAATTGATTTGCACAGGAGTGTACACAATTGATAAAAGTTTTGAATATCAGCAACTGACAAAGGGCATAAAGCGCATACAGAGCCTTATAATCAGTGAAAATTACAACCATTATTCTGCCATTGTGAACGCATCAAAGGCAGCATATCTGGCCGCCCTCCTAAAGAAAGGAATAAATGAGGTGAAGCATTATAGTCCTGAAATAGATCTCAGGGCTCTCAAAGTCGAAGCCCCATTACATCCTGCCATCAACAAAATCAAGTCATTCAAGCCAGAAGCTTTCTTCTACTGGACTGAGATACAAAAAATTATACTTGGATAAGAGATTACAAGAGCCTGACCATGCTAGATGTGTAAGGCTCTTAATCAACATCTCATTTAGAATATATCATCTATATATACGGGCGATCTCCTTACTCCTTCACTTGTAGAGGGGTTTTGATAGATCTGAAAGAAAATGCCCAACCTAAGTTATCTTAGATTGGGCAATTCCCCTTGTGGTCCCAAAAGAGACTATCAAGGTCATTACCCTATATTATTCTCTATCAAGTGCTTGTCTCTCTTATCAGGGAGAACGATCGACTCTCTACCGACAAATAGGCGACGATTCACAGCGAATATAGCCGATAAAGATCATCCACGCAAGACCCCAAACAGTTAT